>JADJFV010000003.1:32500-188367 GCA_016708435.1 Leptospiraceae bacterium
GGGAGGGTGTGAATGGAAAGTAGAAACGGACATAGGTCGGAAAACAGAAACGGACATGTTTTTGGAGGCAGAATGGTAGATAGACTAAATTATTTCTAGAAGTAATTTAGAATGAAATGGTTAAAAGACAGATGTTTAGTAAGATTCAGAAATTACGAATGCAGGGATTTTCAATGGAGGCAATTGCCCTAGAATTGGGAATAAATCGAAAGACGGTCTCGAATTACGTTCAGATGAGCCCAGAGGAATATATTGCCTATGAAATGGAATCTAGAAGTCGGAAGCGAATTCCGAGTGAATATAAAGAGAAGATAATAGAGATATACCGCAATAACGGATTTAAGCGCCTCAACATGACTGGGGTATACGATTACCTCGAAGAGATTGTTGGTAAATTGGCATTTACCGATCGAACGTTACGAAATTACATCAATTCATTAATTCAGAATGGCGAATTAAAAATTTCCGAGACAATAAGGATGTATGAAAAAGTTGCACCTTTACCGTTTGGAAAACAGATACAGATGGATTTTGGTCAATACAAATTTAAATCAGGTTTAAAAGTATATATATTTGCCACACTATTATCTGCAAGTAGGTATAAATATGTTTCATTTCAAGACAGACCATTTCGTGGAAAAGATATAATCGATCATCTAATTAATTGTTTTGAATACTTTGGAGGTCAACCAGAAGAGTTAGTAATCGATCAAGATGCTTGCGTTAGTTGCATCTGAAAATCATGGAGACATTCTATATACAAAGAATTTTTCTCATTTCATAGAAGAAATGAATTTGAAGATGTATGTATGTCGGAAAGCAGATCCAGAATCAAAAGGAAGGTCGAGAATTTAGTTGGCTATGTGGAAGCACAATTTTCTGGATATTCGAGATTATTCGGAGATAGAAGAATTATGTAAGAGCGGATTATTATGGTTAGACCGAAGAGCAAATGGAAGTATCTCCGCAGCAACGGGCTTAATTCCAGCCGATGTCATTACTGAAGAAAGAAAGTTTTTACATCCAATTCGAAATTCTATTTTAAGATTAATTCGATTGTTAAGGATGAAAGAATTGTAAGTCAGCAGAGTTTTATTTCTTATCAAAATTCTTTGTATTCAGTTCCTACTGGGTACCGGAATCAGAAAGTAGAAGTAGCGGTAATTCTAGATATTCTCTACATCTACTCACTTGACAACGTATTATTAGCCGAACACAAAATAACCAGTATTTACAGGAAAAAGTCATTAAAAGAGAACATTTTAGAGAGAAAGAGAAAAAGCTTTCTGATTTAAAAGAGGATATTCCCAGACTGTTTGCATTACCTTTATGGAAAGAATTTGTGCTTATGAATTTCAGAACGTTTCCACGTTATACGCGAGATCAATGCATATTGGCAAAGAAATATTTCAATAAAGATACGAATGAAAATTTATTATTGCAAGCCTTGCTCTTTTGCAATGAAAACAAAACTTTTCTTTTAAGAATCTATTTGACTCCTACAATTATTTTTCCAATGAAGATAAAGCAGATCAGGTAGGAACAAAAAAAGAAGTTAAGTCATTTGAAAATAAAACGCTAAAGATAGATGTAAGTTTGAGAGAATTACAAGAATATACCTCTCACATTCTAGGAGAGGCGGTATGAAAATAAATAAAGAAGTTAATGAAATCACAACCGCTTTAGGATTAAATGGAATGAGAGAAAACTTGGATAAAATTATTCAAGAAGCAGAATCTAAAAAAAGTTCCTATCTTACATTTCTACTATCGCTTTTGGAGTCGGAAGTAAAAGGCAGAACAAAAAAAAGACTGCGTCGAAATTTTACAGCAGCTCACTTTCCGATTGAGAAACAATTTGAAACTTTTGAATTCAATCGAATAAAAGGAATTTCTAAGATAGAGATTAACAATCTTTTAGGATTGTGGATGGCTTGATAGAAAACAAAATATTCTTTTATTCGGTCCTCCTGGAATTGGAAAAACTCATATCGGTATCGCACTTGGATTCGTTGCTCTGAATAAAGGATACACTGTTTGCTTTGAGCGGGTAACGAGTCTTATGCACCTATTCAAAGTTTCTTCCATTCAAAAGCAAGCAGAACATAGAATTAAAAAAATCATGAAAGCAAATCTTATCATCATTGATGAAATCGGATACACCCCATTGATAAAAAAAGAAGCAAATCTCTTCTTTAATCTCATCTCAGAAGTCTATGAAAAATCTTCTATAATTCTCACCTCAAACAAGTCATTCGAAAACTGGGCGGAAATGCTTGGTGACACGACAATGACCGCAGCTTTACTTGATAGACTTTTACACCATGCGAAAATATTTAACTTACAGGGGATTCTTATCGCCTAAATAACAAAAATTTAAATAAGGAGGTCAATACTATTTCTTAAAATCTTCCCACCTTTTCTTTCCAACGAATGTCCGTTTCTGTTTTCCGAGCAATGGGTAATTCTACTTTCCATTCACAGAGGGAAGTAGGACGCTACCAAGATATTCACCGCAATACTACAAAGCCACTCTAACGAGTGGCTTTTTTGTTTTAAGAGGACTAAAAAGTTAGAGAGGGCAAATACTAAAAAGCTCCCGAACTATTATTTAAAAAAAACTCATCGCCCTTGTGCGAAAAAGTTCGTTGCATGGGGGAGTAGGACGGGCGTAGGCGCTGGTGCTCCGACCAAGGAGCAAGGGGGGACAAGATATTTACCATAGAATTGCGACCCAAGGAAGCAATTCTGGACAAAGTGGACTACTACATGAAAAGTGGACACGATTTTAGGTTTCCAAAAGGAGACCAAGATGAGAGTATATACAAAAGAATTTAAATTAGAGTCAGTAAGACTTTACATTGCAAATGAGAAAATAAAAAGAAGACAGCGCGGGATTTAGGAATACCCGTAGGAACTTTAAAAAGTTGGATTGAGAAACATATGAATGAAGCTGTAAATAAACCAAAAGAAAAGCCCAAGAAAAGGGACTATGAAAAGGAACTGAAAGAGAAAGATAAACTCATTCAAAGATTAGAAGACGAGAATTTAATTTTAAAAAAGTCAATAGGCATTTTTACGAGAGACCCTCAACAAAAATAAATAAGTTTTTTTTCATAAAAGAAAATAGAGAAGTTTTTGATGTGGTAAAAATGTGCGAAGCTTTAGAAGTCTCAACGAGTGGCTATTACGATTGGTTAAAAAGAAAGAGAGTAAGAGAAAACAGTATCATCGTTTTTTAATTTCTTGGATTGTGCAAGTTCATGCAGAGCCTGATGTTTTTTCGAAATAGCAAACTTACAGTTTCTAGAATATCATTATCATCAAATCTTAATCTTCTTCTGCAATTCTTTTAAGTTTAAATAATTCTTAAGAGTGAATCCTAAAACAGCATCGTCTGATTTAAGTGTTGCTGCTTTTTTTTGAATTTCAATTGCTTTGTCAAGTAAGCCAATTAGGTAAAGGAGCCTTGCATAGATGGTTAAGAAGTATGAATCTTCTGGTTTTTTTTCTAAGATGAATTCTATCCAGTCGATGGAATAGGCGAAGGCAGCTAAGGAGTTACCGGCAAATTCTAATAAGCCAGTGCTTACGAAATTTGCAAGAGTTTCTGGCGAAAAGGAATCCTTGTTAATAGATTTACAGAGAGATTCTATTAAATCATTTTCCCCTATCATAGATGCAAGATATACAACGGTTTGAAATACCTGCGGCTGATCGGGATAAATCGCTAGCATCTTCTTTACAGTTTCGAATAGATTTTTGATTAGTTCTTTTGCATTCTCACCATCTTGGCTAATTTCTTGCAGCGCTTCATCATATGTTTTCTTATATACACTTAGCTCTATTAACTTTGATTCCGAAATCTTGCCTGTGATGTAAGAGTCAGAATTGGTGCAATTTCTGCGGGATGGCAATGCCAGATGAGCCTACCATTGCATCCACTAAAAAGGAATGTGGAATTCCTGGTATGCCTGCCATATAGGAATCGTAAACAGAATCAGGTGCAATCGCTACACGATAATCCATTTGATTTCCCATTTGCTCCACAAAAGGTAGAACCGTTTCCTTATCTTCTTGGGTAATACCGATTATCTCCAACTTCCCTACATACTTCTTCTGTAGTTCAGTCAAATGAGGAATTGTCTGTAAACAAGGTCCGCACCAAGTCGCCCAGCATTCAACAATGGTTAGTTGTTTGCCAACGTCTAAGGCTTTGCCTTTTACCCAATACACTTCCTTTAAAGAAGGAGCTTTGTTTCCAATCTCTAAAGGAGTTGGTTCTAAATTTGATTCTTCATTATTCATTGCATTTTCCTGAACAAGAAATTCTTCATTCCTCATTAACCATTAACCATTAAAAACCTATCTATCTCTTGCTTCGAAACTGGAAAAAAAGACGGAAGCAGAAAATGAAAAAGTGGTAGAGAATATTTTCTTTAGATCACTAAAAGAAATGCCAATACCGACAGGCTTATTGTATTTAGATTCAGCGTTGATCCAACTAATTGCTCCGTTCCCGCTAAATCGAAATCCTAGGAGTTTGAACGAAAAAGCAACCGCATCGCCTACCTTAGTTGGTTCGCTCGTGGATAAGAAAAGTCCTCCTTCAGAAACATTTAGAATATCACTTTTAGGAATTTTTCCCGTGTTTCCAATCGCATGGAATTGTAATATCATAACGAGGAAGAAGCTTACTTTGAAGATAATTCTTTAATTCTTTTTTTGCATGTGCTGTCTTTTCATCATAATTGAATCGAAGACCAACATTTTCTCCTTGAATTCGAACAACGCTTGCGGATACTTTCCAGTCTTTTTCAATATCAAACGTCAAAGCAAATTCATCTTCATCCGAAATATACCCATCGACTTCTGCAAGGCAACCAGTCGGGCTAACATCAAGAGTAGTTACATTAAGTTTATTACCGAGGGAATCGACTAGAACACCTTTCAGTGGAATTTCTGTTCTCCATTTTTTTCTAAATCCTCTTGGAAGAAGAGTTAAGTAAGGAGTGGAAATTTCTGAATTAAGAAAATAAAGAATTAGAAAGAAAGGAAGAGCTGTAATGATTAAGTTTAAGATAAGTCTTTCTTTACTCATTACGTCTGTTTCGATTCCGTTGAATTGAAACAGTAAATAAAAACCATGAATAATCAATGCTGAGTTAAAAGCGAGGAATAGGAAATAACCCCATTTCTTCACTCCTAAAATTCCTACGCCAACTAAAAACCCATCAGGTTTAGAATTATATTTAGCTTATCAAAACTAGACAAGATTGATTTTGCATCTGTCAGAGGTAGATCAAGCTTATACGATGTCGCTATGTAGCTAACGATTGGTGTAATTATAAAATACGTTCCAATGATTTTAATTGGAGTTGGCAGGTTAGAAAATGAAATTGGAAATATTGTTTTAAACATAGCTTACGTTAAATCCTTTTATTGGTCTGATATGAATTTTAAATTTCTAAGAAAATAAACAGAATACTTATCTTTAGCTCTTTATACTTTTTTGTAAATCTGAAAATGAAAAGGCTACTTAAAAAAACACAGATTTCTTTATAGTAGCCCTTAGAATTTATTTGGTAACTTTAATTTGAACTACACCTGGTTTTACTTCTTTTTGCTCGAATTTAATTCCCATGTCTTCTCTTTTCTCGCGCATTCTTCTGTATAAAACGGTTCCGTTAAAATCAGCTTGGACTTCGAGAACAATAGAGTTATTGGAATTGGAGCTTCCTTTTTGATTCACTGCATTTACGCCTTTGATATTTCTTATGATTCCATCAATGCCCTTGTCTAAGAAATCATCGTAGTTCATTCCATCTATGACTAGGCGAATCATCATTCCTCTTTTCCATTTGGTTCTGATTTGTTCTAGAATTTTTGGTTTGGAAGTTACGAGTGCTTTGTCAATTGCTTCTTGTGCGCCGCGCTCTGTATCCACATGAGGAGCTGCACCACCAGCGTTGTCAGCAGCAATTAGTTTTGCTGATCCAACATCTACAATTTTGAAACGAACAGTAGCTTGCATAGACATCATACCGGAGTCCATGATAGGTCCGTTATTTTTACAATGGTTTGTCCAATGAATAAAATCTCTGCTCCCATTTGGGCTGCCACTTCTGTTGCCTTTGCTTCTGCACTTGTATCACCGTAGACACCGATAGTCTTTCCGCCTTCTTTAGCAAGAATTCTACGGAATTGTTCTTTGTCTAAGAATTGGAATTCAGAAAAGTTTTTCACAATTGCATTTTCTGTCACAATAGCTGTCGGCGGGCTTTTTCTTTTATCAATCTCTTCATCAACGATCATGAGAAAATTAGGATTACCCGCTTGCGTAAGCATCTTGTCGATAATGCTCTGTGCAGTTCCTCGATCTACGCGTCCCTTTGCATCAATTTCAACTAACGCACCCTTTTTGCGATCTTTGCCGATTTGTTGGTAGTCAAGAACAAATCCTTCTACTGATGTATTGACTACCGCCTCCATCAATTGTCCTTGGTCAACTTTGGTGTTTCCCTCTACTAATTCGCCTAGACCTTTGGCGACGATTTCGCGTTTTGCATTTAATTCAGCATCATCTAGATTAATCCCTGTAACGTTTTTAACATAAATAAACCCGTCACTTTTTTTCTCCGGTGTAGCACAATAAAATAAAGTGAAACCTAAAACTAAAGAAATTATTTTCTTCATTTATTTTCCTCTGAAATTCTTTCGAATTATTAAAATCCACTACAATGTAAAAAGGATTAAATTTAAGGCAACATTTTATTTGTGATAATCAATAGATTTCAAGGTTTTCTAATGTAGTGAAGAATCCACTTTGGACTAGAACAGAAAAGTCAGCCATTTCCTCTGTGCGTAGTCTTAGAATTCCATCAGAATCATAGGCTTGCAAAAGATTCGCACTTGCTAAATGATTATCTCCAAGTCTTGCATGAGCACGCGCTTTTGTGATAAAGTCTTCCGGGTCTAAGTCTTCAAAATAGGAAAGATGATAATCTATATATTTCAAAGCATTATAAGGATCGTTTAATTTTAAATACGATTTAGAGAGCAGTGCATAGTGTAAAAAATGTTTTTCCAAATCCATTTTGAGAGATCGCTTAAGACAAACAATACAAGAGTTATAACTGCCGCGCTCGTAGTAAAGATTTCCTAACTCTGCCCAAATGTCTTTGCGCTCAATTCCACCTTTGCCACGAGTGAGTCTTTCCTGCGATAATGCTTTCTTTTAAACTTGAATCGATTCATTGGCACGCTCTGTGTCTTTTAAAAGTGAGGCTAATGTCAAATAAAGCTCTAAGTAATCGGGATATTTTTCAATTCCTTTGTTCAGCATATTCTTGGCAGATTTTAGTTTATCTGTTTTTAAATAGTAAATAGCAGTTAGTAAATACGCCTGCGGGACTTCGGCGTTCTTAGCAAGTTCTGCAAAGGTTTGCATTGCCTGGTCTTGGTTGCCTACATGTTGCTGACACCAACCTTTACGCGCTGTTAGTCGCGCAATGGTTCTTGGATTTTTTGTTTCTGCAATTGCTCTATTGTAGCTATTGAAGGCTCTCGAATAATGCTTCATACTTTCTTCATACAAAGCCTGTCTGAGAATTGATATAAAGCTCATTAACGTGCCTTACGCAGGTGCACCAGCGTTTTCACGCTGGACTGGAATTTTTGACACCCGAACTCAATGTTGCTTCCATTAGGGCGCAACATAATGGTGGGCTTGCTGCCGCAGGCTATTAATTCATTAGAATTATCTAATATTCTAAAGTGCATTCTATTTTCCTTTATTTGCATTATAAACGGGCTTCGTTCTTGTGGAAAATCCATTTCGGGCAGCATCAAAATCATTGGATGCAAGAAAACTCGAATTCCAAACACATACATAGTTAAGTCCTGCATCCATTGGTTTACCTTCACAATAGCGCATAACTTCTTTTACCCCTTCGACGACGAGTGTAGAAGAGGAAGCAATATCGTGAGCTACTTCTTTTGCTTTTTTCATTGCGTCTTCTAGTGTAGGATAAATGCCATTCACCAGATTCATCTTACTTGCCTCAGAAGAAGTAACGTCTCTTCCAGTTAGAGCCATTTCTCTTGTATACCCTTGACCAATGATAGCGGGTAATCGGTTTATACTTCCCATATCGGCTACAATGGCAACTTTTACTTCTCTCAGAGAAAAGCTTGCGTCCTCTGTGCAATAGCGAATATCACAAGCAGAGATTAAATCTAGTGCTCCTCCAATGCAATGTTTTTGCACTACAGCAATCGACGGCTTATTGGAATTATACACTGCATTGATTCCGCTTTGCATCACTTGAATATGATTGTAAAATCTTTTACGTGTGTCTCCATGATTGGGAACTAGAAATTCTTCAACTTGTGTTGTAAAACTTAATACATCAAGTCCTGTAGAAAAAGATTTGCCCTTAGCCGCTATCACGAAGGCGCGGATGTTATCGTCTTTGTTGATTTCATCGACTATTTCTGGCAGATCTCTCCAAAAGCTCCAGTCCATCGCATTTCGCTTTTCTGGTTTGTTTAAATATACAATTGCAATATGATCTTCTATTTCTATCTCGAAAAATTCGTAGTTTGTTTTCATGCTTTACCTTGCTTAAGTGCTTTTTGCCACTGAGTCACTGAGACACAGAGAAAAGAGTTTAATTTGAACATTAGAGTTTAGGGTATTCTGACAAGAAAGACTGTAAAGTATTTTTTTCTGACGTCTAACTGTTCGGAAGCTTCGATTAATGTCGCTAGTTTTGTATTTTTGGGTTTTGTTTTATCAATGATACTATCAAAGATACTGTCAATCTTACTATTAGAGATACTTAGGAAGTTTTAAGAGTATCTTTGATAGTATGTTTCATAGCCTTGTTGAAAGTGTCTTTGATGCGGGGTTAAAAATTGTGGGTAACAGAAGAAGTGAGCGCGAAAAAATAATTTGGTTGTTTCGATATAGGAACGAAAGAAGGCGAAGAAACGCTTTATAAAATCTTTACCTCGAAATCTCGAACGCACTTAAAAAAAGAGTGAATTTTCCTGTCATAATCTTAAAATGACTCACTTATGAGTCATTTTATTTATATTCTAATTGTGTTTTTAGGAATTTCTTGCGCAGGAGAAAACTCAAAAGATGCACCGCTGGCGAGTAAGGGAATTCTTGATTTGCGTTCTTGGGATTTCGAGCAGGATGGGAAAACTTCTCTCTATGGAGAATGGGAGTTTTACTATAAACAATTTATTTTTCCTGATGAATTTAAAGAATCAAAAAATAGTATTCCTGATTATATTTCAATTCCGGCTCTTTGGAGCACAAAGAAAGTAAACGAAATAGAACTTTCGAACCAAGCCTATGCAACCTATAGATTAAAGCTTTTTGTAAACGAAAAATCCCGACCTTACGGTTTTCGCATTGGAGATATGTATAGCGCATACACCTTGTATGTCAATGGAGTCATTGTTGCCTCGAATGGAATTCCTGGAAAAAACAAATTAGAAGAAGTAGCGGAGTGGTATCCTGTTGTTAGTTTTGTGAATCTCAAAGAAGGCGAGAACGAAATTGTTCTTCATATTTCAAACTTCGCACATAGAAAGGGTGGAACCTGGGCGGATTTTGATTTAGGACTTGGGAAAGATATTTCCAATTATAAACATTGGCTTATTGCATTTGATTTCTTTCTAATTGGAAGCTTACTCATAATGGCTATTTACCATTTTGGTTTGTATACTCTTCGCCGAGTAGATGTTACTAGTTTACTTTTGGGGCTATTCTGTATTTGCTCCACTGTGAGAATTGGTGTTACCGGTGAGAGATTCTTTGTCCCTTTTTTACCTTTTAGAAGTTTTGAGACACAAGTAAGTTTAGAGTATATTTCTTTTTTTCTATCTTTCGGAGTATTTTACCAATTTCTAATTAGCCTATTTCAATACCCACGAAAAAAATGGATTGCATTTTTTTCCTGGTCGGTGGTTCTTTCCGGCGTTATATTGGTATTAACCACTAAAGCGACTGTATATAGCCATACTGCTATACCATTTCAAATTTTTATTCTGCTACAATCAGTTTATATGTTTGGAGTTATGTTTCGTGCTATTCGAAGAAGGGCAAAAGGAGCTAAGGCGGCGCTCACTGGAATTGTGATTTTATTTTCTACTTTTATCATCGAAATGTTATACCAAAATGAAGTTACTATATTCTCTGCTATTCCGCCCATTTTTGTTTATCCATTTGGTGTATTTCTATTCCTTTTCTTTCAATCTTATCTTCTTTCGGAAAGATTTTCACAGGCATTCTATTCAGTTGAAAAACTTTCTGATAACTTATTGAAAACAAATGAAGCTATTAGTAAGTTCGTGCCAACTGAATTTTTAGAACAATTAAATAAGAAAAGCGTAATGGATATTAGCCTCGGAGATCAAGTGCAAAGAAAGATGGCTGTTTTGTTTTCTGATATACGAGAGTTTACAAATCTGTCCGAAACAATGAGTCCTGCTGAAAATTTTAATTTTATTAATGCCTATATTAAGCGAATGAATCCTCATATTCTCTCACACAATGGATTCATAGATAAATATATTGGAGATGCTATTATGGCATTGTTTCCGAATAAATCAGAAGACGCAGTAAAGTCAGCAATAGAAATGCTTACAGAGGTAACGGTTTATAACACATTTAGAGCGACTAAGGGTTATAAGCCGATACGAGTTGGATTTGGAATTCATACTGGAAATTTGATGCTTGGAATCATTGGTGCGGACAATCGAATGGATGGAACTGTTATTTCAGATTCCGTAAATTTGTCCGCAAGACTTGAAGGTTTAACCAAAGAATATAAAGTATCTATTATTGTTTCCGAAATTGTTATTCAGGAACTCTCAAAGGATAATACCTATCATACGCGTTTACTTGATCGTGTTCAAGTTAAAGGCAAACAAGAAAAAGTCACAGTTTATCAAATCTATGATGGAATTACTAACTCTGAAATCGAGGCAATTGATTCAATAAAGTCAGACTTCGAGAAGGGAGTTCAATTATTTCACTCTGAAAAATACTCCGAGGCGAATGTATATTTTCTACGGGTAAATTCCATTCTACCGCAAGATTATCCAACAGAGATTTACTTAAAGAGATGTGAAGAAAAAAATAATAAGATTACCACCGATGCACACCGAGATCACCGATAAAAAATACGATAGCTCTCGATTATTTACAACTTTGTAAGAAAGCCAAATTATTTTTTATCGGTGGTAATCCGTAAATTTTATATCATATAAGATTGCATCTCTCTAACCCAGAAGACTATATCTTCCATCCAACCGAATTTGATGGCGTAATAGTAAACTGCGAAGCGGGGAAGACGTGTTAGGCTACAGAGTAGAAATTTAGAATAGGACATTTTGAAGCTACCAACGAGTATACTCATCCAGGAGTAAGGCAAAGGAGTGGTTGCCGCAATGACTACTGCCCACATTCCGTATTTCTCGAGATAGGGAAGAAGTTGACCTTCGTGTTTTTTGATTAGGTTTCTACCGTATTCGAATTTTGGAATTAAATAGCGACCGATAGCGTAAGAATTGGATCCACCGATTAAACTTCCTGCGAAGCTAAATAGGATTACTTCGAAGTCTCCGAGTTTACCCGCTACACCAAATACTAAAAATGCGTCAGGCACCATAAAGGCAGGCAGGGAATCACTGACTAATATTCCAAGACCAACACCCCATACTCCTAGATAGTCTACGAAGAGTTTTGAAAATTGAGTAATTGGTTCTTTGACAATATGAGCGAGTATAATTACAAGCCCGATGATTACAACGACTGCAAGAACTGATTGGAGAATGAGTTTACGTAAGTCTTTATCCATTTTGATAATTTATTTCCTGTGAAACATTTTTTCCAGATCGTCTCTGGTGAGTTTAATAAGAGTAGGTCGTCCGTGAGGGCAGCGGGAAGGATTTTCGCAGTAGCTTAGTCGGTTTAAGATTTCACCTAGTATATGGTCTGACATATGATCTCCCTTCTTTATTGCAGAACGACAGGCGACACACTTCGCCATTAAATCATATAATTCTTTTTCGAGGACTTTTGTTCCTTTGGTTCGATTTAAAAAATCTATGATTGTTTCTCTTTCTTTTCCTGCTTCTAGGAAAACAGGGATTTCCCGCACGAGAATAGTTCCGCCGCCTAGATCATCTAAAGTAATTCCTACTTTTGCATAATCTTCCTTACGCTCTAGAATTTCTTCTGCTTCTCCAACGGATAGATCAATCCGAATAGGAGTGAGAAGTTGCTGGCTTAGATTTTTGTTTTTTAATTTGTTTAATACTTCTTCGTAGCGAATTCTTTCGTGTGCGGTGTGTTGGTCTATGATATAAATTCCATCTTCTGCTTCGGCTAGAATAAATGTTTCGAATATAATTCCAAAGTGCTTTTTAGGAATGAATTCTCGTTTCATCTCTGGCTTTGCGGTTAATTGGTGTAAGCTTGCACCGGCACCGATATTTTCGACAGAGAAGGAGCTTTGTTATGGAACTTCTTTGTATAGATCATTATGAAGAATTTCTTGGACCGGTTTTAATTCTTATGTATTGGAAGTGCTTGAGAAAAAAGCAGGACTTGCGTTTAATACACTGTTTGCTCTGGCAATTGCGTCTGCTCTTTTTCCTTCGTTGAAAAATCTCTTTCTCATCTCTAAAATTCCAACAGGAGTTTTAGAGTTCAACTCTGCGTGAACCATTTCTAGAAAGAAGGAATTAAAACCTTCTTCATCTAAGAAACGAATTTCTTTTTTGGTCGGGTGAACGTTTACATCAATATGTCTTGGATCAATTTCAAAGAATAAAAAGCACCAGGGGTGCGCCTGTGTAGGAATTAATTCATCGTAGGCTTTTTTTAAAAGATAAGAACTGTATTTCATTTCAATCGGTCGCCCGTTGACAAATAGGAATTGTCCACTACGATTTGATTTGTAAAATTCGGGATCACTAATAAAGCCGTATGCTTTTAGCCCTTTCTTTTCGGACTTTACTTCGAGTAAGTGGTTTTCTAGATTATCACCAAAAACAGAAACAATTCTCTCTCGTGTAGTTGCAGGTTTTAGATTAAAAATTTCTTTTTGGTTTTGCACATACCTAAATCCAATCTTTGGATTTGCTACTGCTGTGATAGCGATTCTATCTTTGATTTTTTTATCTTCTGCTTTTTCTGATTTCAAAAACTTTCTACGAACAGGAGTATTGTAGAATAAATCTTCGACTGAGATTTTAGTTCCTTTAAAGCCAGTTGTATTTTTTCTTTCTATGATTTCCCCTTTCTCGCAGGAAATTTGAATGGCGGGAGCGTCTACTCTTGTGCCGGTAGTCATTTTTAATTTGGAGACTGATGCGATAGAAGAAAGAGCTTCCCCTCGAAAGCCGTATGTGTAGACTGTTTCGAGATCCTCTAAGTCTTTGATTTTACTTGTCGCATGACGTCTTATGCTTAGATCCAAGTCTTCTTCTGCAATTCCTGATCCGTTGTCAGATACTAAAATTTCTGCAAGACCTGCTGATTCGGTTTGTATGTCAATTTGTGTTGAGAGTGCATCAATGGAATTTTCCAATAACTCTTTGATGACAGAGTGAGCCGATTCGATTACCTCACCGGCTGCAATTTTATTGATTAGATTGACATCTAACTCGTGGATAATACCCATAAGTTGTTGAACTTAGTGTTCCAAACAGCTTTTACAAAAACCACGAATCGTAATTGCAATTTCCTCTGCTTCAAAAATATCTTTGAGAGAGGAAAGTTTATCTGAGATGTCTATGTCGGGAAAGTCTAGAACAGTGCCGCAATTTCGACAAATCAAATGAGAGTGTTTTTCTAAAACCGCATCGTAGTGGGCAGATTCAGAAAAGGAATCTAGTTTTTTTATAAAACCGTTATTATAAAGAAATTCGAGAGAGTTGTATACAGTCGCAAAGCTCAAACTTTTAACGCTGGTTCGAATGGAGTCATAGACCATCTTTGCAGTCGGATGATCGATTCGGGATTGCATATTCTCTAATATAATCTGTCTGTGTCGAGTGAGCTTTTTCATAATTTTTCTTAGAATATCTTTAATATAAATTATCTGAATTGCTAAGTCAAGTAAGAAAATTCCTTTCTTCCATAAATCGGAAATGTATTTTTGTATTTATGAAAGACCTTCAGTTTTATGCTGCAAATCTCTATTCTTTGGATTGTGAAAGAACGGCTGTATTGTATCAAAGATTGTTTTCGCTTTCTATTCTATCGAGCTCTAAGAATCACGCGGAGCTTCGCAGTTCAAATGGATTTTCCATTTTTATAGATAAACCTTCGATTCATTGTAATGTTACACCAGGAACGTTGAGCTTCTGTGTTTCGGAATTAAATGAGTCTTCGTTTGACTTAGATCCACTCAGTCTGGAGTCTTTTCATGAAAAGGAAAAATATGCTTCTTTTCTAGATGAGTATCAAAACAGAATTTGGATATTTGAGAAGAAGCTTACAGTTTAAATACTAGAGCGAATAATGGGCATTAGTCCATTGACTGAAATTTATCCTGTCCTGGAATTCTTTTCAGTCTTGTCTCAACAGGTAGACTAATGTAATCAATAATTGCTCTATCGTGATTAGCGATTGCATTGACATCAAATCTTTCTAGATTCTCTGCATTATTCATGTAATCCTCGTCTTCTACGCCTGCAATGAATCTCCATCCACTGTCTTTTTCATCATGCGGATAATCTCTATACATATATCCAACTTGCATTCCATCGACAGTGATTTTGTCTGTAGCAAGACAAGTTCCAATAGAAGGAACAAGTCTTACTCCATATTCTAATTTCAATTTAAAATTTTTCATCCTTTTTTATGGTTATCCGTTTTGACAGGCTAACGCAATTTGTCCGGTGCGAGCCATTTCTAGAATTCCATATTTGGTCATCATTGTAATAAAGGCAGCTACCTGTCTTGCGCTTCCAGAAAATTCTATCATGAGACTAGTATCTGTAACATCCACAATTTTAGAACCAAAGACTCCGCAAAGAGAAATGATCTCTGTGCGGTTACTATCTTTTGCCTCAACTTTTAATAGAACTAGTTCGCGCGTAATTGCTTCCATGTAAAACAGATCAGTAACTTTTAAAACATCTGGCAATTTCAAAAGTTGTTGCTTTACCTGGTCTACGACTGCATCGTCTCCTTTCAAAACGATTGTCATGCTAGATATATCAGGATTTTCTGTAACACCGACTGCGATAGAGTCGATGTTATAGCTTCTTCTTGTGAAGAGTCCTGATACATGACTCATTACGCCTGGATGATTGTTTACGAGTATATTTAATGTGTGTTTCATTTTGCTGCCTTCAAACTTGCTAGATCTTTAAATTCTAACATATCTTTTTGTGACTTACCTGCTGGAATCATTGGAAATACTTTTTCTTCTGCGGGAACTACTACTTCGAGTAATGCTGATTTGTCGTCTTTCAAGAAAAATTCCAATGCTTTATCAATGTCTTCTTTCTTAGAGATACACATTGCCGGAATTTTATATCCCTCTGCCACTTTTACAAAGTCAGGATTATAATTCCATTCGGAATTCGAGAACCTTTCTTCATAGAATAGCTCTTGCCACTGACGCACCATTCCTAGAAAATTATTATTGAAGATAAGAATCTTAACTCCAAGATTATACATCGTGATTGTGGCTAATTCTTGTATGTTCATCTGAATAGAGCCATCCCCTGAAATACAAATTACAGTTTTATCCGGTCTTCCGATCTTTGCTCCAATAGCAGCGGGTAAACCATAACCCATTGTCCCGAGTCCACCGGAGGTTAACCAGTTGTTAGGCTCATTGAACAGATAATACTGAGCAGCCCACATTTGATGTTGTCCTACATCAGTCGTGATAACTGCCTTTCCTTTTGTCTTTTCGTAGAGTTTATGAATAAAGTCTTGCGGCTTAATTTTGTTATCCGTAGAATTATCAAAGTCGAGAGGATGATTTGCCTTAAGCGTTTGAATATGCTTTAGCCAATCTGTTCTGTCTACTTTCTTTATATGAGGAATCACTGCTTTTAGCGCGTCTTTTAAATCTCCATGCAAGATATAGTCAACATCGATTCGCTTATTGAATTCTGCTGTATCGATGTCGATATGGGCACGAACTGCATTCTCTGCAAACTCCCCAATCTTTGCAACGCGATCATCGAAGCGAGCACCGAGGTTTAGAATATAATCACAATCCAATACCGCCTTATTCGCGTAAGCCGTTCCATGCATTCCAAGCATTCCAACTGAATTTGGATGCTCGCCTGGAAAAGAACCGATTCCCATAAGAGTTGTGGTTACTGGTATGTTGCCTGTAAGGGCTAATGTTTTAATTTCTTCTGCTGCATTTGCATTGATTGCACCACCTCCTACATAGAGAAGAGGGCGCTTGGCATTGTTAATTGCTTCTGCAAATGCCTTTACATCTCCAACGATTTCGGGCTTTGTATAATGGTGTGCGTCAATCTTTAACTTGGAAGCTTTGCGAACGGAAGTCAACTGTGTCTGAACATCTTTTGGGAAATCCAATAGAACAGGTCCAGGTCTTCCGCCTAACGCTATCTTATAGGCTTCTTCAAAATGCCTTGCGATATCATCAGCACTTCTCATGAGTGCATTGTATTTGGTAATCGGAATTGTAATTCCGAAAATATCTGCTTCTTGAAATGCGTCAGTTCCTATCGCACTTGTAGCAACTTGTCCCGTGATAGCAAGAATAGGAATTGAATCCATCTTAGCGTCAGCAAGACCTGTAACAAGATTGGTAGCCCCCGGTCCTGATGTGGCAATGCATACTCCAATTTTGCCGGTTGCTCTTGCATAACCTTCTGCCATATGAATTGCACCTTGCTCGTGTCTTACGAGATAGTGTTTAATTTTACTTTTGTAGAGTTCATCATAAAAAGGGAGAATGGCTCCTCCCGGATAACCAAAGCAAACCTCTATGCCTGCTTCCTCCATTAACTCGATTAATAATCTTGCACCTGTAATTTTATTTTCTGATCCTGACATTGATTTATCCTTTATTTTAATATTTTTATTTTCAGTCACTGCGGACTATTGGGAGTTTGCGTTTCTACTGGAGGCGCTACTGGTGTAGAAGGT
Source organism: Leptospiraceae bacterium (assembly GCA_016708435.1). Classification (NCBI taxonomy): domain Bacteria; kingdom Pseudomonadati; phylum Spirochaetota; class Leptospiria; order Leptospirales; family Leptospiraceae; species Leptospiraceae bacterium. The sequence goes on from JADJFV010000003.1 coordinate 49,679, forward strand.
GGCTCATCCATCATTTGATATTTTACAAGAATAGCTGTGACGACTGGTTGTAATACATCTTCTTTCTCATAGGCTTTCATTAACCTATCCTTTGCGTCTAATAGCAATTTGTCCCTATCTGTTCCTGTTAATTTATTTGCTTTCGCTATGATTTTATACGCTTCTCTAACTAATAAGGCAGTTTGACCGAGGAGTGGATCTTTCGAAAGTCTCTCGTCTGCAGCTTGGATCCACACATCATACCAATCTTCGACTAATCCATCTTTAACACTCGCAGTCAAACAATCTACATTTGCCCATTCTCCCTGAATCTCTTTTACGAAGCAGATTGAGCCAAGCGCAAACTTTCCCTTCGTCCCTGCTGTGAGTGTAGGTTTTCTGAATGCACTGAGTCCATCTTTCACAACAAATAACACTGCTTCTGAAAAGTTAGACGCAAGAGAATAACCCTCTTTACCTGTAACAGTAGAGAGTTTGTAAAAATCTTTTTTGTCTTCAGTGACTTTCTCTAAGACATTGACTTCTTCTAGAGCATAGACGAGTGTGACTCTATGCTCTTTTTTGGCTGAGCCCGCAATGGAACTAATATGCTGATCTATTTTTGAATAGCGCGTCCCTAGAATTTGTGCTTCCGCTTCTTTTGTCTTCGGTTTACATAAGACAAAAAAAGTTAAGGAAACAAGGATTAAAAGTATACTCTTTCTCATGTATTACAGTTTTTTAATTGTATTGTGCTTGTTAACAAAATTTTTTAGAATCGTTAGAAAATTAAAAAAAATTCTAAGAGGCTAATATTTTCTATAGAAAAAATCGTCAGTAAATTGTTGGTCTTTTTCCTTGAATTATTTTATTTCCAAACTTTATAGAAATTTGACCTTAAAGATGTTAAAAATATTCTGACAATATGAATGAAACGGATGTAGAATTAAACACAGAAGACCAGAGCTTTAATAAGATAAAAACTCTTGCGAAAGAGGCTTATAAGCTGATTGATCAACGAAAATACAAAGATGCGAAAGATAAATTTTTGGAGCTTTTAGTAACTGATCCTAATAATACGTATGGATTAGTTGGCATGGGAGATTTACTTTATAAAACTCAAAGCTACGAAGAAGCAATTAAGTATTACAAAACATGTTTAAGCCTAGATACATCCAATAAGTTTTCCATCATGGGGCTAATGAACTGTTACAGAGACATGAAACAGTTGAACCAAGTAATTCATATCGCAGAAGAATATCGTCATATAACGATGTCTGATGCTTCCATTTTGAGTAGGGTAGCAGACGCGCATCGAAAATTAAAGAACTTTAAAGAATCCGAAATCTATTATATGTCCGCTCTCCAGATCAATCCTACTGATCAATATGTAATCGTGGGTATCGGGCATCTCTATTTTGCCTGCCAGCGTTATCAGGATGCAATTAAGTGGTGGGAAAAGCTTGTAGCTACACAACCAAATAATATTAAAATTCTAACTGAAATAGGAAATAGCTATCGTAAGATTAAAGACTTCGATAGAGCAATCGAATACTATGAAATAGCAAGATCACTAGACGAAGGAAATTTCTTCGCACTCTACGGGCTTGCAGAATCCTACAGAGGAAAAAAAGAATTCAAGCGTGCCATTGTATTCTGGGAAAAAATTCTTCATTTTGATCCGAACAACAAGCTTATCATTAACCGCTATGCAGATAGTCTACGTGGACTTGGTGAATACGAAAAAGCGCTTGAGTGTTTTAATCGCATCCTTACATCAGATGAGGATTATTTTGCATTACTCGGGAAAGCTTCGACTCTCATTCTCATGGGTGAAACAGAGAAGTCGCAAGAAATCTTTTTACTCCTCCGCAGAAAAGATCCTCTCAATCCGCGTCCTGTTATGGAACTCGCTGATTTATGGTTTTACTCTAAGAATGAAAAAGAGAAAGCAATCTCTGTATTAAAAGAATTCCTAAAGAGCAATCCTTCCAATACAGATGTGAGCATGAAACTAGATCAGCTCCAAAACGAGATGTAATAAAGATTAGCCACTGAGTCAAAGAGCAATAATAAGCGAGCTTTCAGACTCAGAGGCTAAAGGTTGTCTATGCTTTCGTTTATAGAATTTCTACTAAAGCATTGTATTATATTTTGTTTAGTTTTATTTTTTTCAAACTGTAATAAGAAAACGATTCAGAAGAATGAATATGCTCAGTTATTAAATGAGCATCCAGCGACGAATTCTAAAAATTATCCAAGGCAAAGTGGTGATTGGACTTCGCGAGCGGTTAATATAGATTCGACTCGAATTAGTTTTACTAAAAGTGTAAATGAAATTGATGGGTTTACGGAAATTCCTACTGAGTCTACTTCGATGGAAGGAATGAGGACAAAGTTAGAAGCTATTTCTAAGTCGTTTCATCCCAAAGTAAAAGATTTATTTGATAAATACCTATTTGCAATCTATTTTTGTGAAAAGTTAGGTGGCACAGGCATATCGGGGTTTATCTATGACAATCAAAAGAATAAGCCTGTCGGTGGTTTTATTATCATTGATAGCTCTGTGATAAATAAGAAGGCAAATGACTGGATTACTTACAAAGAAAGATCCGCATTTCAATTAGGAGATATTTCTCTTCAAATCCAAATCGAAAACGAAACAGAGAATACGATTGATAATGCGCTTCGTTATATTTTACTTCATGAGATGGGTCATATCATTTCGAATACTCTCGGCATCAGTCCCGATTTACGAATGGCTACACCGGATTACAAAGAGTATCCGTTCTTTAACGAAATATGGATTTCCGAGAAGGAAAGCAATTATGATACAAAGACATTTCCATTTCGCTCTAAGGTAAAATTTTACTCTTCCGATTCTTCTGCTTTAAAATTGGATTTAGTCTGGGATCAAGTTTATCCAATCTTAAATAAAACTAGATTTACAACTTTATACGCGGCAACGAATGCACTCGATGACTTTGCAGAAGCATTTGTGTCCTATATCCATTGCATTCTAGACAATCGTCCCTGGGAGCTAACGCTTTCCAAACAGGGAAAGGTAATCTATAAAATGAAAAATAGAATTCATGAATTGGAAAGAGAGCAAGAATTTCTGCGCAGAAATGTGTTTAAGTAAGTTCTCCTAGCTTTTTAAGTTTCGTTTTATCTATTTATATACTCTACTGTCAGAAATTCTCCGGAGAGAATAACCTTACTTGCACTGCCATAGTCCACTTTAATTCGAAAAGAATTTTCTAAAGGCATTCCAAGAATATGCGCTAGCAAGGCTCGAATGACACCACCGTGGGTAATTAGTATTAGGCTATCCTTTTTATTTGTAATCTCTTGCCAGAAGGAGACTGCTCTTGTATAAAGCTCGAAATAAGATTCGCCATCGGGAGTGCGATTGTTTACGAAATCAAGATGCCATGCGTCAAATGCTTGTTTGCCAATGCTATCCCAGGTATTTAATTCCCAGTCTCCGAAGTTTAATTCTTTTAATCTTGGGTCTAGTCTGATTTCTTTACAGTTTAGTTCTTCACTTAGAAATTTACAGCGAGTAAGCGGACTTGAGTAGCAGACTAAATTTTCTAAATTAGGAATCTTTGATTTAACTACTTCTGCTTCCCTTAAAAAACTTTCTGCAAGACCTATATCTGAATTCCCATAACAAGTATTTTCAGCAATAGAGACTTTGGTATGACGAACTAAATAAATTTCCATTGTAAAAATAAATAGATTCCTAAGTAAAAAACAATTTCACTTACCTGTTGAGAGGCACCGAGGCAATCTCCCGTATACCCGCCGATATGCTTTTTGAAGTAGTAAGATAGATACGAGCGCGTCATAAGCAAAGGAATTAGAATCAGTAGAATGAATACTTTCTTAAAAAGAAGTAGGGGAAGAAGCCCGAAAATACTCGCTACAATGAGTGAGCCTAAAGGGAGTGCAGTAGAAAGAGGCTTTGCTTTTCCTTCTTCTTTTACATATACCATAGAATATAAAAGGCTAATCGAGATAAGCCGGCTGATGGCGTGTCCGCTTACAATTGCAATTGGTATCATCATCGGATTAATTTCAGAAAGGAGTAAAAATTTTAAAATCAGTAAGAGGATAATACCGATTGCCCCGAAGGCTCCTATTCTAGAATCCTTCATGATTTCTAAAATTCTTTCTTTTGTGTATCCTCCACCAAATCCATCACAGGCATCAGCAAATCCATCTTCATGAAAGGCTCCCGTGATCCAAATAGAAGCAATCATGGAAAGTAAAACGGCAACTTTTAGGGGAAGGATTATACTAGAGAACATGAATACTGTTGCGCTTAAGGTGCCTACTAGAATACCAACTAGCGGAAAATAGCGAGAAGACGCATTCAGTTTCTCCTGAGAATAATCCAGTGTAGGAACAGGTAGCCGAGTAAAAAACATCAAGGCTGTAAAAAATAGTTCTAATTCTCTTCTCATTTGCTTGTAACTCCCGCCTCATCGAACGAAGCCATGTCATTTAAAAACTTCACAGAAGCGGCAACTATCGGATAGCAAATAGCAGCCCCTGTTCCTTCTCCCAATCGCATTCCTAAGTTTAATATCGGTTTGCCCCCGACATTACCTAGAATCATTTCGTGTGCTTTCTCTCCTGATAAATGACTATAAATACAATAATTCGTAACTTCTCTAGAGAAACTTTTAGCAAAAAGTAAAGCAGTCGTTACAATAAACCCATCAATTAAAATAACCATTTTATTTTCTGCTGCTTGTAAGAGCGCACCTACGATCATAGCAATTTCAAAGCCACCATAGGTTTGTAAAATGGAAAAAGAATCTGTTGTTGGATGAATCGAGCTTGCTTTTTTTAAGATTTCTTTTTTCTTGAGTAGCTGATCTTCATTAGCCCCTGTTCCTTTTCCTACACAATTTTCAAGAGGAAGACTTAGCAGTTTGCTAATGAGTAGAGCGGATACTCCTGTGTTGCCGATTCCCATTTCTCCAAAACCAATGCAATTGCATCCATGTTCAAAGATTTGGTCTACGATTGAGGCACCGTGTTCAATTGCTTTCTCGCATTCTTCTTTTGACATGGCAGGCTCTTTTAGAATATTCTTCGTTCCAAATCCAATTTTGGCATGAATTAGATTCTCTGCTCCTTCAAAATCATAGTTTACTCCTGCATCTACAACTTTTAATTCAAGATTATTGGCACTACAAAAAGCGTTAATAGCCGCACCTCCTCGCAAAAAATTCGTCACCATCTGGTGTGTTACTTCTTGCGGATAAGGGCTAATGCCTTCCTTTGCGAGTCCATGGTCTCCTGCAAAGACAACAATCGTTGGTCGCTTTAATTTAGGAGTAATTGTCTCCTGGATGAGACCGATTTGCATTGCAATCTCTTCTAGTTTTCCGAGAGATCCCGGTGGTTTTGTTTTTGTATCAATTTCTTTTTTAAGTGCGGGCAGAATATTTGTAGATGGTTTTGTAATCGTAAATTTTTTTAGCAAAATAATTTCCTAAGTTTAAATATAAGAAATAGTAATTTCTACTTGTGAATATTGTCATCCCCAAAATTATCTTTTTGCAAAACTTATCTTTGTGTTATTCTTTCGCTAAGTCCAATTTTACCACCTGTGTAGAATCCATAGAGAATGCATTCACAGGTTTCCCACATATCATCGGGATCACTTACTCCTTTAGTGTTGAGAGGCGTGCAGTCGTAAGTGCCGGCATGATCGATCTTGTCATTTAGAAGAGCGATCTCCGTTAGAATTTCTTTTTCTTTTGCGGTGGACAAATTAGCATTACCCTCTCTTGCACTATCTAACATTCCACGAAATAATTTTTGTTTTCCATTGAACAGAGAATTGTTCTTGCAACTGCTTTCTTTTGTAATTTTTACTTTCTTCATTGCGATAAAACTTGCCCGATCTCTTTGTTTGATGTAAAAGAATTCCTGTGTGTCATTTGCGCAAAGAGAATTGGTTCGAAGCTTCAAGGGAGAGTAATACCATACATAATCGAATTTCCAGATTTGTCCTTTGGTGGGTGCAGTAATTTTTTCGCAAGGATCCGGAAGTAAATGAAGAAGAATCGCAGTCGCCAAATAAAAAATCATAATATTTCCCTTCCTGTCCTAGTGGCAATTATTGTTTTGCTTTATATCAACTTGGATTTATTTTTGCATATAGAATGAAATTTACAAGGAAAATATCTCTTTTCTTCGCTTTCGCAGCGAGTTTACTTTTTTACTGCAAGCCTATGAATTTTGAACATACAAAGTTTCTGCAAGGTGAATATGGATTTATGCAACTAGAAAGTATCAATGACAGAACACCCGAGCGCTGCGAAGAGTTTCCTTTGAAAATAAAAATTCCGGCGGCTGTTTCTCAGTATCCGGAGTATAAGCGGTTTACGAATTTCGCCTATTGCATTCCTTTTCAGGTAAAACTAAGCGAGAACGTAGATTGGGGAATCTTTCTTGGATTTGTGGATAACAAGCATAGAATTTTTCTAAATGGAAAATTAATTTCTTCTACTGAATTAAAGGAAAAGCGCGGTTATTCGCTATTCTATGAGAGTCCGATTCTATTGCCCATTTACGAACATGGGCTACAAGAAGACAATGTATTAATTGTGAAAGCTAGTAAGTTTAATCCTGATGCAGAGGACGGAGGAGGAATCTATGCAGGCATACTTAAACTCGATGATTTCGAGAGGATTCGAACACAGAATCAAATCTCAAAGGCTTACGGACTTAGTAAAAACGTTCTTTTCCTTTCTACTTCTCTTTTATTTTTTATTCTATATCTATCTAGAACGGCTAATCGGGAGTATCTCTGGTTTGCAGTTTTTTTAGTTGGAATTACTATTTATGAATTTTGTCGTTTAGAGTTAAAGCAAGACTTAGGCGTAAATTTAATTATCCTGAAATACATTGAATATCTAATGCTTTGCTTTTTGCTTCCTATCTTTTCCTTTTTTTTGTTTGCAATTCTTTATAAAGGCAAATATCATTTTGTCCCTTTAAGCATTCTCGCAGGTGGTGCTGTATTCTTTGGTTTATTTATATTTGCCAGAGATATTTATCAGGTCGAGATAATTAATACTAAATATCATGTTCCGTATTTACTTTTTTCTTGCATTGTTTTATTTATTTTCACTGCTCGCGAATTATTTAAAAAAAATCAAAGAGCACTGCCTGTCTTTATAAGTAGCTTCATTCCTTTCTTGCTAACTTTTTTTGATCTATTGAATAAAAAATACCAAATCCTTCCTGCATTTGCAAACATTCAAGTCAGCGGAGATTCTATATTGATCCTGGTGACAATGATGACATTTTATGTGTCTTATGGGTATTATTCGCTACAAAAGAAATTAGACAATACAATGCACAAGGAAGAAACTCTTCGTAAGACCTTCCAGTTGTATGTTCCACCACGAGACATTGAAAAGATACTTAGTAATTTCAATGCGAATGAAGAGCTATTAAACTTAGGAGAGTTAGAAGAAAAAATAATTCTATTTTGTGACATTCGAAATTTTACAGACCTCTCCGAAAAGTTAAATCCAAACCAAACTGTAAATTTTCTAAACTCTTATTTCAAAACATTCAACAGAATCATCATTGAAAACGGGGGAGTCATTGATAAGCTCATAGGAGATTGTATCATGGCGCGCTTTGATGCGAGTAAAGAATTTGATGCGATCAATTGTGCGCTTGATATGATAAGTGCTCTCGTTCCTTACAATCGGGCTCGTAGAAAAATGGCGACAGGACAAGTCTCTCATGGAATTGGTCTTGCATCTGGCAAGGTTATTGTCGGGAATATTGGTTCGATAAACAAAATGGATTATACTGTCATCGGCGATACTGTTAATATTGCTTCTCGGTTGGAGAGTCTAACGAAATTCTACCAAGTATCAATCCTCGTTACAGAGCGGATTCAGTTGAAATTGCAGAACAAGATTCTGTTTCGGGAAATAGATACAATTCAAATCAAAGGTAAAAGGAAAATCACAAAAATTTTCGAGCCCCTCGGAATAAAAAATTGAGCTGGGAATTAATTTCAAAACTAATTGAATAAAGTATTTGCCTTATAATCCGTAAAAGTTTTTAAAGAATATTATGAAAGTCCGAAGTCCTAGAGTTCTTGTTGTAGATGATGATAAATATTTGTTAGAAGTTTTTAAAATTTCACTGGAAGTTTTAGATTTTGAAATTGATGCTATTTCTGATTCTGGAAAAGCATTAGCCCTTGTTTCCGAAAAAGACTATGATTTAGTCTTTTTAGATTTAAAAATGCAACCAATTGATGGGATGCAGATTCTAAAAGAAATAAAAAAACTAAAACCGGATACAACGGTTATTATCATTTCTGGAAATAGTGGACTCGATGATGCATTGAAAGCCGTCGATCTTGGAGCCTATCATATTTTACAGAAGCCTGTGCAAATTAAAGAGCTTCAATTTTTTGCAAAGAAAGCCTGGGAGTATCACGCGATTAAATCCGAGCTGAGAGAATTAAAAGAGGCGGCCTTTTCTACTAAGAAAGGAAACTTTATCTCTCAGAATTCTAATATTACCAACAGCGTAGACACTGCCCTAAAAATGGCGGAAAGCAATATCAATATTTTAATTCGTGGAGAAAGTGGAACAGGCAAGAAGTTAATAGCCGAACTTGTGCATCAAAAAAGTTCTCGTGCCAACAAACCGCTTGTTGTGGTTAATTGCAATGTGCCGGAAAATCTTCTCGAGCAAGAATTATTTGGTCTTAGTGAAGAAGCACAAAGTTCGATTAGTGGCAAATTGGACGAAGCCCACGGTGGAACTCTTGTTCTCGATGAAATCGGAGAATTATCGCATGCCATTCAGTCTAGACTATTAGCTGCGATTCAAAGCAATGAAAATAAATTAGACATTCGGTTTATTTCTACTACTAAAATCAATATCGAAGAGACTCTCAAAGAAAAATTATTCCGTGATGATTTGTTTAATCGTTTAAATGAAGTCACGATAAAACTAATTCCATTGCGAGAAAGACCGGATGACATCGAATTGTTGTTCTCTCATTTCATTCATCGTTTCCAAAAAGGAAAAGAGATGAGACTTTCTGGCGATGCCTTCCATTTACTAAAATTATACCGCTGGCCCGGCAATGTTCTTGAGTTCAAGAACGTTATACACAGAGCCGCACTTTTAACAAAGACAGATGTGATTGAACCTATTCATTTGCCAGACGAAATTCAATTTAGAAATCGCAAAGATGATATGGATTTAATAACTTTAGAAGAAGTGGAACTCATTCATATTAAGAAAGTTCTCAATCGAACAACGGACTATAAAGTGGCAGCAAAGATTTTAGGAATCGATGCTGCAACTCTTTGGAGAAAGAGAAAGAAGTATAAGATTTAGTAGTCATTAAAAATTTCCAAGAATTTCATGGCTACTTCCGCCACTTCCGCCACCGCTACTTCCACCACTGGAGGAACTACCTCCTCCACTAGAAGAGCTGCTGCTACCGCTACTGCGGCTACTACTACCACTACTTCGACTACTACTAGAGCGACTCGAGCTAGAACTTTTAGAGGAGGATGTGCCACCGCCGCAACCGGATTTACAGTCATGGGAATACATTTCACAAATTAAAAGATTGCTAGTATTGGGAAGTGAGTTATCGCTTGTTCCAAGTAAACAAAGGTTAGTCTTCTCTTTACAACTTTGTCTACACGATGCACTACTTGTGGTATTGGAACAATCAGCCAGACTTACAATGAATAAAAAACTAAGTAAAAAAACAATTTGCGTTTTCATATCAAACTCCTCTATAATTTAATTGTAGCAATTAAACTTAGCTTTGTATATAGGTAATATAGGAAACGGAGGGAACTACCTACGAGGTATAATTTTCTCCATTTCAATGAGACAAAAATGGGGGAAATCACTTATGAAATTCTTACTGCAACAAGAAAAGCGCTTTTATTTCTTTGCGTTTTTTGTCTTGTTTATGACGTTTTGGATTTTGGAGGATATTCTTTCTCTTTACTTGAATGCACATTGGCTGCATTACTCCCAAACTTATTTTACATTCATGGAAACTCTCATTGCAATTTTTTCTGTCCTAGGAATTTATTTTTTATTCCAAGAATTAAAAGACAATAAACACAATATTGATTCAGCAAAAGAAGTAATTGAAAGTTTAAAATCAAAGAATCAAAAATTAAATGATCTAAGTCTTAGCTTTTGGAATTCAATAGAAAGTCAATTCAAAGCATGGAATCTCACCAAAGCAGAAAAAGACATTGCCATTTTACTTCTTCGTGGCTTGTCCAATCAACAGATTGCTGCCATTCGGGGAAAGAGTCTCAAGACCGTAGAAAATCAAGCGTTTGCTATCTACCAGAAGTCCGGCACTACCGGCAAATTGGAGTTTATCGCTTTTTTTATTTCTCCTCTACTTCCTGAAGAGGATTAGATGGAAATGTTTTTGACCCATAACGATTCTTACAAAACATAGATATAATTTTTCAATGAGAGGCGCATATCAATTCATCCAATAAAACAATTTTTAATCCCGAAGTCCTAGAATATCATGCATCCTGTGCGGAAGGACTACACGAATTTCTAGAAGATGAAATCAAAAATGCTGGATTAAAAATAACATCAGCCAATCGCGGCGGCGTTTTCTTCAGAGGAAAAAAATCTGCCATCCAAATGCTTTTACTCACTACACGATTTTCTTCGCGCGTGTCGTTTAGTATTTCTCAATTAACCGTAGTTGACGCAGAAGATTTATATGACCAGGCAGTTCGTTTACCCTGGGAAGAAATCATTGCACCCGGTCTCAGCTTTAAAATTGATTCCAATACAAAAGATAGCCTGAAAGATTCACGTTATGCGCTATACAAATTGAAGGATGCGATTAAAGATAGACTGAGAGAAAAAAGAGGGGAAGAAATTGAAATTGATAGAGACGAGCCGGATATAGTTTTGCATCTCAGATCCAATCGAGATTTTGTAAACATCGAACTGTCTCTTAGCTCACAACCTTTAAATAAACGCGGTTATAGAATGGAATTTTTAGATGCACCCATTCGGGAGAATATGGCGCAGGCACTCATTCATTTTTCCGGTTGGACAAAAGATGAAATTCTAATTGATCCTATGTGTGGCTCTGGCACAATCCTAATTGAAGCAGCACTTCTTCTAAAAAGAAAATACATCAACGAAAATCTAATGAACCAATCTGCGGTTTATAGAATGTTATACGATGTATATGTTAGTCCGACACAAGAGCAGAAGAGCGGCGAATGCAGATTATTCGGTTATGATATTAACCCGAAAGCAGTTCAAATTGCGCGGGACAATGCACAGAGAGCTGGCGTTGATAAATTAATCCAATTTGAAAAGTCAGATGTTTTAAATATATCTAACACAGGCAATTGGAAGTCCGGTCATATAGTGATGAATCCTCCTTATGGGGAGAGACTTGGAACAAAGGAAGACTTAAAGATTCTTTATGGAAAAATTTCTTCTAAGTTTAAGCAAGAATTTTCAGGATTCAGGTTTACCGTGATCAGTGGCGATAAATCCCTGTTAGGCTTTTTCAAATTAAAGGAAGATAAAGGTATGAATGTGGCAATCGCAAAGATGAAAGGTAAATTCGTATCTTATGATTTAAAATGAAACGATCTACCGACCAATTACAAAAGTTTTTTGAAATGACAGGAAATGAAGCGGATAGCTTGATTTTCTTGAAGAGTTTTCGTTCCATTGACTCAGAAAAATTTCTATTGATCTATGTGGATTCGGAAGTAGTAATGGAATCATTCTCTACCTTTTATTATGATCTCAAGATGCTTCATTCTCTTGGGCTATACCCTGTAATCCTCATGAGTCAGGATTCGATTTCGTATATTGATCTTTTTTTTAAAGGAGTTTTTGATTCCAGTAAGGATTCACAAAAAGCAGATGAACTAAGATGCGATTTACTTCCGTTATCCGATAGTGGTGTTGACGAAATAAAAACATCAATTGACAAAAAACATATTCCCTTTGCAGTCTTGGATTCAGAAGAAAATGTTTTCGAAGCAGTATCTGAAATCACAAAGCATTTACTGACTACAAAATTTCTAATTGTTTCCTCTAAGGGCGGATTTAGAAATAAAAATTCTAACGAAAAAATTTCTATTATAAATATTAGAAGTGACTACCAGTCTTTATGTGAGGAAAATTGCCTTTCCTCAGAAAGCCTATTCCTATTAGAGCAGTTGAAGAATATTTTAGAAAATAAAATTACTCACTTCATGAACATTGCAATTACATCTCCAATCACAATGCTTCGGGAATTATTCACAGTAAAAGGAAGTGGAACGTTTATCAAACTGGGTAGTGAAATCAAGCATATCACTGATATAGATTCAGTGGATAAGATAAAGTTGGCGCATCTACTCGACGCCGCTTTTCGAAAAAAAATTGATCCGAAGTTTCTAGACTCAAGAATTGATTCTTTATTTTTAGAAGTAGATTACAGGGGAGCGGCAATTCTAAAGCAAACCGAATATGGATTTCTACTTTCTAAATTTGCAGTCGATGAGATTGCGCGTGGAGAAGGGATTGGTCGAGATATTTGGAATGAAATGAAAAAGCAGCACAGAACTATTTTTTGGAGAGCCAAAACCGAAAACCAAATCAATAAATGGTATGCGAAAGAATGTCAGGGAATGGACAAGGGCAAAGACTGGTATATATATTGGATAAACTTAGAGATTGAGAAAATTCCCTCTGTATGTCGTTATCTACGCTCACAGGCTCAGGATTTCCTTGTATGAAAGTTTTTTTATACGATGGGAATTGTTCTTTTTGTTCAAATCTAGCAAGGCGGTTACAGGCAATTTGTCTTTCAAAGGAGATTGAATTTCTTTCTTTTAGAAATATATCATCGAGTCAATTGAGTAAAATTCATCCAACGCTCACGGAGGAAGTCATGGCGGCTAACGTTCAATTCATTTATAATGGACTTCGTTATCCGGGATTCTTTGCAGTGCGTAAGCTGTCTTTTTATTTGAAATTCTATCGATATTTTTTTTGGATTCTCTATTTACCTCTTATCCCGATAATTGGGATTCTTGTAATGAATTACTTAAAACTCAGGACTGGACATGGAACTAAAGGATGAAATTCTACTAGCACTCAGCAAGTCTGCATCTCTGCCCGAACTTAAGTCAATCTTAGTTTGCTTTAAGGACAATGGCGGAACAAGAGAGGATGCTCATTTGAATTTGTATGAACTTTTACAAGAGGCTTCAACGGAAATAGAAGATAAAATATTACGCGAACTAATTGATTTTACAATTGGCTATTCTGGAAAAATTCCTACTATTTGGGATTAGAGTTTACCGACTAGCTCTAAGCCCTCGTAAAATTGAAGTCGTGCATCAAGAGCTTTTCTATTTCCTTCTTTTACATGCTCTATCTTTTGCGGAGTATCACAAATATCCTCAATGAGCTTGAATAATTCAGCACTGTGCGATTCATCGGCTTCTAAATTCACTTCAAAGAAAAATGCCTTTGGTAGTTTTTCTTTCTCGCTTAGTTTTTGATAGGATTCATACATTTGTCCATATTCAAGCTTAAGCAAATACTCATTAGCCGGTCCGAGCGCTCCTAGAGCGGAGTAGATATTTGAATTAGTAACCTGTTTCATATCTTCTAAGTATTTTTGAGTATGAGATAGAATTTTTAAATCGGATTCGGGGATTCCAATTTCGTTTAAAAATTTGGTTAAAACCATTACATGGGATTTGCTTGCTTCGCCTTCACCGAGTTCTTCCCAGATATTATGGACTAATAGAATTTTTGCCTTTATATTATTTGTGAGGCTTGCTGTCCATAAAAACCAATTCACAAAATCTACTGATACAAAGTATTCCTGACTTAGCCAGAGACAAAGGTCTTCTTTGGATAAATGCGTTTTTCTATCAACGAGCCATTTTGTTTTTAATACAGGATGATTTTCTACTTCTAGTTTCAGTTTTTTTGTTAAACTCATAGTTTTTTATTCCTCGATCGCTTCTTCGATATTTAGCGGAAGCCAATTTCCATTCCAATCAAAATATTCCATTGGATAAAATTTTTTTTTGTAATCATAGAAGGAAGATTCTCTGTAAGCATAGCCGGGATATAGATAATCCATTCCTCTATCAATAGAATATTGAATTTCTAAGAGTAGTGTATAAATACCTAGCCTTCGTTTTGCGTAATCGGGGTGAAACATTGCGTAGACGCTAGAGGAGGCTTTCTCTCCTAAATCTAGAAAACTTACCGCAGCAAGGGAGTCTCTAACGAATACACAGATTTCTTTTAGCTCACAGGGCTTTGTGGCAGTGTCTTCAGGAGATAGAAAGTTGAAAAGCGATTCGGGTCTATTCTTTGTAAACCGCTCTGCATGAATAGTGAAAAGCTTTTCCTTTTCCTCATCAATAAAACAATCGCGGATAATCACCGTTGTATCCGAATTCTTTCGAATTGTTTTTTTTTGACTTTTGGATAACCTGAGAGAATTCAGATTTATTCTCAAAGGAAGAACTTCTGTATACTCTCCATTTAAAAGCCCAATGCTGTAACGAAAAAAATAAGTTCCAAAATGTCTAAATCCAGCTTTCCATAAGAGATCCATAGAGTCTGGATTCACTTTTTCAAATTGGTATTCATCATAAATCATTACTAAAGTGGGTTACTTACTTGCGATTGCTTTTTTTATTTTGGAAAGTAGAATTTTATTTTCTTCTTCTGTGCCGATAGTTATACGAACATAGTCTTTGCAGAATGCGTCTTTGAAATAGCGAATATAGACTTCTTCTTTTTTTAAATAAAGAAAAATTTCTTCGGCAGAAATCAAAGCAGGTGGTTTCACAAATAAAAAATTAGTCTGGCTGTCCAAAACTTTAAATCCAAGCTTACCCAGATTAGCCGCAAGTTTTTTTCGAGAGGCGATTATATTTTTAACGGTTTTTTGTAAGTAAGCCTGGTCTTTCAGGGCAGCAATTGCAACTTCTTGTTCGAGCATCCCTAGATTATAAGAATCTTTAATCTTCATTAACTCTACAATGTTTTCAGGACTACTTACTAAGTATCCCAGCCTGAGTCCTGCAAGTCCATAAGACTTAGAAAGAGTTCTTGACACGACCAGGTTGTTTAAGGTCTTTACTTCCGAAATTAGACTCGTGCCTTTGGGCGCAAAATCAATGTAAGCCTCATCACACAAAACCATTCCGTCAAATTTCTTGATTAGATTGATTATATCTGTCTTTGATTCTTGAATACTAGTTGGCGCGTTTGGATTTGCAAAAGCTAATAGTCTTGCTTTTGGATTCATCGATTTTTGCAATTTAGAAAAATCAAAATGAAAATCATCTTTTAATTGAACTTGCTCAACCTTTGCTCCATTTAGTTGAAGACTAGTCAAAACAGGATAAAGAGAATAGGTCGGGTAGGGCATAATAGCGATATTCCCCTCACCGAGCGTCGCTCTAAATAGAATGGCTAATCCTTCGTCGTAACCATTTGTAACTAATATATGTGATTCAGGAATCTTGTGGAGCTTCGCAATTTCTCGAATCACGCCTTCTGAAATAGGATTAGAATATCTACGCAGAAGTCCTTTCGACAAAATACTAGTAACCGCTTTTTTTACCGCGGGACTAGGGGGGTAGGGATTTTCATTTGTATTTAGCTTTACAATTTTTCCTATACTCTTTGGTTGTTCACCGGGAGTATAGGGCGCAAGGGTATAAAGCTTTTCTTGAAAGTATTTTTTCAAAGTCGGTTTAGCGCATCTATAAAAGATAAAGCCGATGCCTCGATTATATCAGTAGAGCCACCTTTTCCAACAACTCTCTTACCGTTCAAATTCAATGTTACAGATGCTTCGGCTAATGCGTCTTTGCCTTCTGTAACAGGAGAAATTACAAGTCTGGAAAGTTCTGGCTCCATTTTGGTTGCTTTTTCAATAGCTTTAAATACTGCGTCTACAGGTCCATCTCCCGTAGCAGATTCTTCTATAATTACGTCATTTACTCTTAACTTAATGGTTGCAGTCGGAACCGTTTTAGAGCCAGTAGATATATGGAAATATTCTAGAATGAATCGGCTAATGCCTGTTTTGCGGTGTTGGTCTGTAAATAAAGAAATAATGTCTTCATCGAAGATTTCTTTTTTCTTATCAGCAATTTCTAAAAATTTTGTGTAGGCTAATTCTAATTCGTCTTGCTTTGGCTGAAATCCTAAACGAATAATTCTATCTTTAAAACCAGCGCGACCAGAATGTCTACCTAAAACCATGCGATTTGATTCTAAGCCGATGGACTGAGGAGTCATGATTTCGTAAGTCTCACGATTTTTAATCACACCGTCCTGGTGAATTCCTGACTCGTGAGCAAACGCGTTTGCTCCTACAACTGCTTTGTTCGGTTGAACAGTCATGCCTGTAATATTTTTTACTAAATAGGAAGCTTTGAAAATTTGGGTTGTATCAATTCTTGTCGTGATTCCGTAGAAATCTTTTCTTGTTCTAAGAGCCATAACTACTTCTTCCATCGCAGTGTTACCTGCTCTTTCTCCAATTCCATTGATTGTGCATTCGACCTGACGCACACCATTGACGATAGCTGATAGAGAATTTGCAGTAGCAAGCCCCAAGTCATTATGACAGTGCGCAGAAAAAACAATCTTATCCGCACCGCGCACATTTTTAATCAAAAAGTTAAATAGTTCTCCATATTTTTCAGGTGTGGTATAACCGACAGTATCCGGAACATTAATAGTAGTAGCACCTGCTTCGATTACACCTTCACAGATTTCTCTCAGAAATTCCCAATCAGAGCGAGTTCCATCTTCCGGGGAAAATTCTACATCGTCTACAAAATCACGTGCCATTTTCACTGCTTCAATTGCCAGTTTTAACACTTCGGAAGGAGTTTTACCCAGCTTGTGTTTCATATGAATGGGAGATGTTGCGAGGAAGGTGTGAATTCTTTTGCGCTTTGCCGGCTTAAGAGCATTAGCCGCAGATTCTATGTCAACACGTAACGATCGTGCGAGACCTGTGATAATCGGACCTTCAATCTCGCGTGCAATTCTTTCTACTGCTTTGAATTGAACAGGAGAGGAAACAGGAAATCCTGCCTCAATGACATCTACATTCATTTTTGCGAGATGGCGTGCGATTTCTATTTTTTCATTTTCATTCATAGCAGCACCGGGGCACTGCTCTCCATCGCGAAGTGTGGTATCGAAAATTCGAACGTAGTCTTGATCAGTCATGTATAACCTCTTAAAGTAGAGATTTCCTAAAAAGCTTAGGTGTAAATAAAAAATTAGTCTTGAAAAGAGAGTTTTTTCATCACAGCTTCTTTTCCACCGGGAAATCGAATGTAAACAAGGCAGCCACAGGTTTCCCATGAATCGCCCGAAGTAGGCCAGCATTCTGCAATGCCACGATTTTGTAAAACTCCGGTGCATTCTTTTGTTTTTAATTTTTTATCTTCTGATTGGAAATACCTACAGCTATAAGACTTTGATTCATCAAGTTGCAAGGTAACAAATCCATTTTCATCGTTCAATTTTTTTTCTTGCACTAGTGCGTCCATGAATGTGGCTAATATATCGTATGTTCCAACAAGACCCGCTGCATCAACGCAGGTGGTTTGCATTCTTGAATCAGAGCCGCTTTCGATTGCTTTTGCTGAGGCTTTCGCATTTACTTTAGTATAGAAATATTCTTTTACTTGACTCTGTAGAGGGCTAATTCCTTTTTTAATTGAGTCTGGCGGACCACCCCATCCATCTGTGGCGAGTGCAATTTCATCTGCCCTGTCACGCTTTTTAGTTGCCATGCTATTCAAGTCACAGTCAACATTTGCAAGTTGAGCCAGTAAAACAAAAATGACTAAGTTTTGTATGATTTTACGTTTCATAAATTCCCTCTCTGAATACTCTTACAGGTAAACTTAAATCTGTCTATGACTTTTGTATTCAAACTTTATGCCTAAACTTACTATACACAAGCTAAATTTATTTTCGGGTTTATTCATCCTGTAAATCCTGTTAATCCTGTCTAAAAAAAATTCTTTATAGAAAACCAATTTAGCTCGTGTATATTATTTTTTAACTATAAATTGATTTAGATCAAGGTAAATTTGAAATAAGAAAGTATGCTATTAAAAACATTTAAATTAAATATTTAGAATGAAATTGGGAGAAAGAGAATGAAAAAGTTTTCTATAATATGCGTTAGTATTTGCGCCTTATTCGTATTAGGCGATTGTAAGAAAGAAGAAGGCACTTCCGTCGGTGGTGGGATGGCTTCTGTTGAAGACTCCACTTCACAAAAAAACGTTGTTGGTATTGCAGTTGGATCAAAAGACCACACTACCTTAGTTGCAGCAGTAAAGGCAGCTGATTTAGTCGATTCGTTAGCTAATCCGGGACCTTTTACAGTGTTTGCACCAACGAATGATGCCTTCGATAAACTTCCAAAGGGAACTGTGGAAGGTTTATTAAAAGCAGACAAGATTGATGACTTAAAAAATATTTTAGAATACCATGTAATCGTAGGAACATACAAAAAAGAAAATCTACAAGATGGTCAAGTCATCGGAATGGCAAATGGCGGCAACATCACAGTAACCGTTAAAGATGGTAAGACTTTAATCAACGGAGAATCTCAAATTATTGCATCTGTTCCTGCTTCCAATGGAATTGTGCATGTAATGGATACAGTGCTTTTACCGAAGTAAATATTACACTGTCACCTCGAACCGCATTACCGTGAGAGGTCTATTTAACAAATTTACTATTAGTTTTGTCTTTTAGTATGTTTGTAAAATAGATTTCTCACAGCCTAACCTCAGATGCGAATCCATTTATTCAGTCGGGAACCCATATTTTCTTACAGTTCGAAATGACAGTTCAAAACCTTTTCTAACTCTTTGTGGCTAATTACATTAGGAGAGAGCTTCTTTAACGATTGCCTCTTGCTCTTTCATATGAACTTTTACATGGCCTGCAGCCGGGCTTGGAGATTTTTTTCTACCGTAGTATTTGAATTCTCTATCACCTAAAATATGCTCAAAGAAATCACGCACAAAGAACCAGGCACCCTGGTTGTGTGGCTCTTCTTGCACCCAACAAAACTCAGTCGCTGATTTATACTGGAGTAACACTTCTTTGATTTGCGATTCAGGGAATGGATAAATTTGTTCAAGACGAACAATCGCTATATGGGATAATCCCTTTTTGTCTCTCGCATCAACTAAGTCATAGTAAATTTTTCCACTACAGAATAGAATTTTTTTCACGCCTTCTGGTTTAATTTCAGGTTTATCTACTAACACTTCTTGAATGCGCCTGTGAGTAAATCATCAATGCTAGAAACAGCAGCGGGGAATCGGAGTAAACTCTTAGGAGTCATTACGATTAATGGCTTACGGTAGTTACGAAGCATTTGCCTTCTGAGTAGGTGAAAGTATTGTGCTGGAGTTGTGCAATTAGCAATTTGAATATTGTTTCCAGCACAGAGTTGGAGCATTCTTTCTAAGCGTCCACTTGAATGCTCAGGTCCCTGACCTTCATATCCATGTGGGAGTAATACCACTAAGCCGCTCATACGTTGCCATTTTATTTCAGAGCTTGAAATGAATTGGTCAAAGATTACTTGAGCCGTGTTTGCGAAATCTCCAAATTGAGCTTCCCAAATTACAAGTGCACTTGGATCAGCAAGAGAATATCCATATTCAAAGCCTAAGACAGAGTATTCGGAAAGAGATGCGTTAATAACTTCAAATTTCGCTTGTTCTTTAGAAATATGTGCAAGCGGGGAATACGTCGCACCATTGTTTATATCAACTAAGAGTGCATGTCTATGAGTGAAAGTTCCGCGCTGTGAATCTTGCCCTGATAAACGAACCCTAAATCCAGATTCTAAGATAGAACCAAAGGAAAGTAATTCTGCACAGCCCCAATCGATTGGAATTTCTCCTTCTCCCATTTTCTTGCGCGTTTCTAAAAGTTTTACCAATTTTGGATTTGCGGTAAAATCACTTGGAATCGTGGTCATCGCTTTGAGGATACTCGTCAGTTGCCCCTTGAGTAATTTGGTAGCAGGCTCTGAGTCAAGAGGATCTTTGGAAAACTTTGACCAAACACCTTGCATAGTATCTACTTGGATTTTGATGTCTTTGTTTTTTGTTTCGTTAAAAGAATCTTCTAGTCCTTTACCGACTTCTTCTTTGATTGCTTCCAATTCTTCTTTGTTTATAATTCCTTCTTTTAATAATGCTTCTTCATAAAGAAGTGCTGTAGGCGGATGACTCTTGATTATATTATACATATGAGGTTGTGTAAATGCAGGCTCATCCATTTCATTGTGACCGAGTCTTCTATAACAAATTAAATCAATGATTACATCTTTATGAAATTTCTGTCTGTATTCGTGTGCTAATTTTACGACACGATAAGCTGCTTCCGGGTCATCGCCGTTCACGTGAAAAATTGGAATTTGAAATCCTTTAGCAAGGTCTGTTGCGTATAACGTTGATCTAGATTCACTCGGTAGAGTAGTAAAACCAATTTGGTTATTGATTACAATATGAAAAGTTCCACCTGTTGTATATCCTTCTAAGTTCATGAGGTTTAAAGTTTCTGCCACTACGCCTTGACCAACAAACGCTGCATCTCCGTGAATGAGAATTGGCATATACTTTTCGCGAGTCAAATCGCCGTTAAGCGTTTGTCTTGCACGCACACTACCGGTTACTACTGGATTGACCGCTTCTAAGTGACTTGGATTAAATGCGAGAGAAAGTTTAACTTCTTTTCCGGACTCTGTTTTAATATTATTAGAATAACCTAGATGGTATTTTACATCCGCATAGCTTTCTGATTCGGTGCCAATTTTTTCTTCGAACTCTGCAAAGATTAAACTCGCAGGTTTTTGAATTGTATTCACTAAAACGTTTAATCTTCCACGATGAGCCATTCCAATGATGAGTGCATCCATATTGTATTCGCCTGCTTGCTCTACAACTAAATCCAGCATTGGAATCATGGTCTCTCCACCTTCGAGAGAAAAACGCTTCTTACCCACAAACTTCTTTGCTAAAAATTGTTCGAAGTAATCCGCTTTGTATAATTTTTTAAAGAGACGGAGCTTTGCTTTTTTTTCTAATTGGTAAGAGTTCGCAGTGGACTCCATTTTGTGTTGAATCCATTCTCTTTCTTCATCGTCTACGATGTAGTATTGTTCGGAACCAATGCTTCCACAGTAGGTTTTCTCATACCATTCGATTACATTTTTAAGTTTTGTTTTTCCTAGATCAGGATTTCCTGAATCCACAATCGTTTCTAAATCATCAGGCTTGAGGTTTGCTAATTTCAAATCAAGAAATTTGCGGTCTGGTTTTAGTATTCCGAGTGGATCGAGGTTAGCGGCTAAGTGTCCTTGTCTCCTGTAAGCATTGAGCAAGTTCATGAGTCCCATTTCTTGGAAATTTGCTGCGTTTGCATCTTTGAAAAAACTAGTTACTTCTTCATGACCATTTTTTCCATTGGAATGTCCATTTGTAAAACTTACACCAGAATCTAACTCTCTAAAAAAATCCTGCCATTCTTTTTCTACGCTCGAGGGATTTTGTTTGTAGGCTTGATACAATTCTTCGAGTAATTCTGTATTATCCGCATATAATGCCATTGTTCCTAAATTTACCATTTTAATTATCCTCTTTAAATTCTTTCTATATTTTGGAGGTAAGAAAAATTTCTCTGTGCCTCCGTGCCTCAGTGGCTAATCTTAACTATGAATTGACCATTTATCCACTGCCATCGCAGCTTCTCTAACTACTTCCGAAAGAGTAGGGTGAGCATGACAGGTGCGAGCCAAGTCTTCTGCTGATGCGCCAAACTCGAAAGCAATTGCTGCTTCTACAATCATATCGGAGGCGCGAGGTCCTATGATATAAATTCCAAGTAGCTTGTCTGTTTTTTTGTCGGCTAAAACTTTGACTTGTCCGTCTGACTCACCCATTGCTTTCGAGCGACCATTTGGTTTAAACATTGCCTTTCCAACTTTGTATTCAATTCCTTTGGCTTGCAATTCTTCTTCGCCGAGTCCAACCCAGGCTACTTCAGGCCAGATATATACAATCCAAGGAATCGCTGCATAATTTACATGCCCTGATTGACCTGCTAGTATTTCGGCTAACGCAATGCCTTCGTCTTCTGCTTTGTGTGCAAGCATCGGACCATCTATTACATCGCCTATCGCATAGATATTTGGTATGGAAGTTTGGAAATTATGAGGGTTTACTTCTATTCTACCTCTAGGAGTAAATTTGACTCCTAATTCTTTTGCACCTAAATTATCCGCGTATGGTCTTCTTCCAACGGCTAACAATACTACGTCGCCATCAATCTGAATGGATTTGCCTTCCGGGTTTTGGATGTTTACAATGACTTTGTCTTTTTTCTTTTCTGTGCCTAAAACTTTGTGCTCGAATAAAAAGTTAATGCCCTGTCCTTCTAAGAGTCTTTGTGCATAAGAAGACATCTGCTTATCTGCAGTGCCAAAGAGTCTTGATTGTAATTCCACAACGGTAACTTTCGCGCCAAGTCTAGACCAAACAGATCCGAGTTCAAGTCCAATGACTCCAGCACCAATGATGATTAGATGCTTGGGAACCTCCGGGAGATTGATCGCATGATCAGAGGTTACTACTTGTTTACCATCAATTTCAAATCCTGGAATTTCGATGGGCGTAGATCCTGTAGCAAGGATGATGTTCTTGGAAATGATTTTTTCAGTGCCAGATTCAGAAGTAATTTCAATTTCGGTTGTGGAGATTAATTTTCCATGTCCTAGGAATCGTTCGATCTTATTTTTTTTCATAAGATAATCGACACCTTCTGTTACTTCTTTTACGACTTTGTCTTTTCTTTCTAAAAGTTTTTTTAAGTCTAACTTTACTTCACCTACACTGATGCCGTGATCGGCTAATTTATGTTTAACTTTGTGGTATTCCTCAGAGGAGTCAAGGAGTGCCTTAGAAGGAATACAACCAACGTTTAAACAAGTCCCTCCGAGAGTTTTACGTTTTTCAACAATCGCAACTTTCATTCCAAGTTGAGCCGCACGAATAGCGGCAACGTATCCGCCGGGACCGGAGCCAATCACTGTTACATCAAATTCTTTACTCATATTATTTCCTTTCAGCGCCGGTGATTTAACGCCGGCTAATTATCATTAAACTTCGATTAAGAGTCTAGTAGGATCTTCAATCATTTCTTTTATTTTGACTAAGAATAGAACTGCTTCTTTTCCATCAATGATTCTATGGTCATAAGACAGAGCAACATACATCATCGGGCGAATTACGATTTGATCGTTTACAACTACCGGTCGTTTTACAATATTATGAAGTCCTAATATTCCAACTTGCGGATAGTTTAGAATAGGCGTAGACATCATAGAGCCGTAAGTTCCACCGTTAGAAATAGAGAAAGTTCCACCTTGCATTTCTTCTAGAGAAATTTTACCATCTTTGACTCGGTTTGCAAGTCTTGCGATTTCAGATTCAATTCCAGCAAAGCTGAGTTGATCGGCGTCGCGAACAACAGGGACTACAAGACCTTTAGGTCCACCCACTGCCACTCCGATATCATAGTAATTTTTGTAAATAATATCAGTATCGCGGATTTCTCCATTAACCGCAGGGTATGCTTTTAGAGCGGCTACTGCTGCTTTTGTGAAGAAGCTCATAAAACCAAGACCAACATTGTGTTGCTCTTTGAATTTATCTTTGTATTGTGCTCTTAAGTTCATCACACCGGACATATCAATTTCATTGAACGTTGTAAGAATCGCTGCGGTGTGTTGAGCGGTTACTAGTCTGTCAGCTACAGCACGACGAAGACGGGACATTGGAACCACAGTTTCTCTTTCTCCGGTATTTCTCGGAACAACTTTTGCAGGAGCAGAAGGGGTTGAACTAGCTGAAGGTTTATTTTCTATATAAGATATAACATCCCCTTTAGTGACTTGTCCGTGTTTGCCGCTACCGGATATTGAATTTGCATCTATTCCGTTTTCAGCAGTCATTTTACGAACAGAAGGTGGAAGAGTTTCATTCTTAGGTGCTTCTGCTTTGAGAGCGGCTACTTGTGGTTTAACTTCAGTAGCAGGCTGAGTTTGAGGTGAAGAGCTAGTAACCGTTGCGGTAGCACCTTCTTCGATGAGTCCAATGATTTCTCGAACAGAAACTGTTTCGCCAGCTTTTTTCTTTTGTTCTTTTAGAACACCAGCGGCAGGAGCGCGGACTTCCATTGTAACTTTGTCGGTTTCGAGCTCAGCCAAAATTTCATCTGCTTTCACCGATTCGCCGGGTTTCTTTGTCCAATTGAGTAACGTTGCTTCTGTAATTGATTCGCCCATTTCAGGCACTTTGATTTCGACAGCCATAGTTCATCCTAATAAATAATAACTTTAAAAGTATAAGGTTTAGATTTCGGTTTTTCGTAAATAAAAAAATTCATAAAACTCGCAAATAGAGATTTTTGAACGATTGAACTTTGCCACAGAGGCACAGAGGGAATTCAGATTCTGATCTTCATTCATGTGTATCCCTTTCGAGATGACTAATGCTGACGACTTAAGGAAAAGAAATAATAACCACATAGCTTGGCTGTTGGGGAGCGAAAGCGATGGGGGGAAACTCACGAAGAGCGGGAAGATAAGAACGATAAAAAGTGATCTGGAGTTAAATCAATTGCGAATATTAAACCATCGTATCGTTTATCGGTGAACTCGGTGTGAATCGGCCCTATTATTTGAATAGTTCCCTTCGAGTAAAAAGATTCAGAAAAGGTTATGGGTTAAAAAAAGGAGGCAGCAAACTGGCTTCGGTAAGAATCGAACTTACGACACAAGGATTTTCAGTCCTCTGCTCTACCAACTGAGCTACAAAGCCATTGCTTATGCCACAATATTAAAGCGCACATAACCGTCAAATTAATTTATAGACTATTGTGCGTTCCATCGCAGAAAGGTGGATTCTTTGTGTGTTTGCAACCACAAAAGTAGACTGATTCTGTTTTGGCAATTTGACACATAGTTGGTTTCATTCCTGTCTGGTTTCTGGCGTGAGCACCATCGCAAAATGGTTGTTTGGCTGAATGACCGCAAGAACACCATGCTTTCTTTTCACCTTCTTTTACATCGACTGTGTAGGGACCTTTTTGGGGAATAATTGGTTCGGACATTTTTGACTCCTGGTTACTTAATTTTCACCAAGAGTCTACTTATCTAAAGGTTTGTCAAAAAAAATAAATTCTGAAAGAAATTAACTTATACTTTTGGTTTTGCTTCTTCTACTGCTTTAGCTTCTTCCACTTTCATGGTAAGAATTAAGATTACAAGACCAATGGAAACGCAAGAGTCAGCAAAGTTAAAGGCAGGCCAGCGGGTGAATAATAAGAAGTCAGGCCATTCGAAGTCTAGAAAATCTACGACTCCGATAAATTCTCCGTGTTCAATCGGGGTAAATCCGAATTTGACTCCACCACCTTTTGGCATTTTGATAAAGAACTTATCTATGAAGTTTCCAAAGGCTCCGACCATGACTAGATTCCAACCCCAGGCATTTCCAATTTCGAAATTTTTCCAGCGGTAGAGGATCAAGAAGATAATGGCAAACGCCGTAGAAAATAAAGAGATGATGGAATTGTTTTGATAAATTCCAAACACAAATCCAGTGTTAAATGTAAGAGTCATACAAAAAAACTCCCCCATATAACATTCACTGTTATGGTAAGAATAATTTTGAACTACCCAATACTTTGTTGCGAGATCAATAATTACACCGAGTAAAATGAAAACGATATACTGAGGTTTAATGACTTCCAAGATTTTTTTTTCGAAAAACTTCAATTTTTTAATCCTTAAAATTTAATAAAATTTGCACACCTTAAGTAAGATGAGTGACCAGCTTGCCCCTTGCTGGATCGGGGTCTTACACCAAACGGTGGGCTTGCTGCCGCAGGCTATTAGTTTACTATGTTCTTTATATTTAGACATGTTTGAATTTCGTAATGGAATTACTTTTTCTATATTTTACTAGATCTATTTCGAATCAGAGAGGATAATAAAGATAACCCACTAATTCCTGCTATTGAATAAAAAAAGAGGGAAGGATAAAGGTTGTAAAAACTAAGAAAATAATTTCCAAAATGAACAGATGCAATTCCAACTAACGCGTAAAGAAATTGATTTCCTAAAACATACATTACATCAGTCTGTCTTTCAACATCCTTATTTTGAATTACAAGCCTTCCTCGATTCAGTGTCAAAAGTGCTTTGTGTAATTCGTTTGGAATTAAAAGAGATGTGGTAAACAAGTCTTTGCCTTCTTCGCTTAGAATTTTATCCACAAAACCAGATTCTCCAATAGCAATTGTTTGAAAATAATCTTCCGCGTAATCAAATACAGATCTATATGGATCTAGAATTGCGATATTTCCCATGATGAGTCCGAGAGTTCTTTCTAGCATGACGTAATTGGAAGGAACACGGGCGATTTTTAAAATATCAGATAGACTAGAATTAATTCCTTTTAAGAAAATATAGGCTTCTTCTGGATTGAGTTGCTCAATCGAAATATTTCGAAAGAAATCTGTGTTAGTAACAAAGCGCTCTAATTTTTCCAAAGCGAATTTTACAATTTGTTCGAGCTTTTCTTTATTTACATTTTTATCAAAGAAGCCCATTTCTTCCATGCCTTCGACTACACCGTAGTAGTCTTTACTCATGGCAGAAGAAATAATCTTCTTTAAAGAAACAGCAGTGATTTCATTTACTTCACTCACAGCACCAAAGTCTATAAAGCAAAGTTTTCCCTCTGTGGTATATATTAAATTGCCGGAGTGAGGGTCTGCGTGGAAGAATCGGTATTGAAATACCATGAGAATATAAGCACGCACAAGTAGATCGAGAGGACGCGATTTTTTTGCGTTTCGTGCTTGGATAGAGCGAGTTTCGGAAATTTTTACACCTTCGATGAATTTGGTTACTAGAATTCCCTGTGTAGTATAATCGTGGTAAACCGTTGGAAATACATAGTCAGGCTCAGAAGCAAAATAGGCCGCCATTTTTTCTATGGACTTGGCTTCTTCTGATAAATCCATTTCTCTTGTGATGATTGTTTTGACTTCGTTATGAATTTGTTTGTAGTCAAAAGTAACAAGGTAGCGATTAATTCGCTTCATTACAAATAGAACTGTGCGTAAATCTTTTTCGACTAACGTTTCAATTCCGGGGTATAAAATTTTAACAACGACTTTTTCTTCTGCCAGTTTTGCTGTATACACCTGTGCGGTGGATGCAGCAGCGAGAGGAGTTTTGCTAATTTCAGGAAATACTTCTTCGATGTTTTGATTGGTTTCTTTATAAAAACGGAGTTTTATTTCTTCAAAAGAATGCGGTGGAATTCTATCCTGTAAGTCTTTAAACGCGGAGATAAAATAATCGGGTAAAAGATGACCCATATTTGATAGAAATTGACCAAGCTTAATATAGACTCCGCCTAGATTTAGGAAAAGTTCTTTGCATTCTAGTCCCAATTTGGAATAAATCGCTTCTTCTCGCTTTTGGATTTTATCCGCCGATAAGAAACGCTTTAGAATTTTATAATGCCAAAGGAGAGTCAGAGAGCGTTTGAACACAAAGCTATATACCAATAAAAAACGGGCAAAATACCCCTTATTCCTATAGGAAAATACTTCAGTGTTAGGCGATTTGTCAATAAATTGATTCATTTTTTAAAAGTATTACCAGTCACTAGCATATTCAAAGAAAAGCAAGAATTTCTTACATCTAACTACAAAAGAAAAACAGTAAAGGAATTGCCACCGAGGCACGGAGACACAGAGAAATTTTAAGAGAGTCTTTTTCACTGCGCTCTGTATCTTTGTGCCTCTGAGGCAAAATTAGAATCATATTTTTCCACGATAGATTGACTTAATGGTGGAGAAAATTCTTTGGTTGGCTTCGAGAGAGCCAAGAATTTTTTGCGAGCGCCCAGAAAGAACGCTTTCGACTTCTTGGTAAATATTAATCCATGGATTTGCTAGTTGTTTGGGTATTGTAGGTAGGGCAGTGGATTCTAAACTTCGAAAGCCTTTATAAAGTTTAGATTTTTTGGTGATAAAGAATTTATGGCCATCATTGCTTAGAATAAAACGAGCTTCTTCTGTTTGAATGTCGATTTCAAATTGAAAATAATTTCTCTTTCCGCCAGCTTCGAGAAATACAAAAACATTTTCGGGATACTCTAAAACGGCAATGGCTTGCTCTTCTATCTTTGCCTCTTTGTTTGCTTTGAGTAGTCTACTAGCAACACGAATAGGTTTTGCCTCGAGCAGATAATCAATATAATCCACTGCGTGAGTTCCATCATGTAAAAGCGGTCCACCTCCGCCGGCAAATGCATTTCCAGGATCTCGAAACGATGTCAACACAGATGCTCGAATCGTTCTAAGCTCGCCAAATTCTTTGGATTGGATTAATTCTTTTACATGCTTATAGAGAAAATGATAACGTCTTTCATGATTGACCCAAATTCTAAGGTTGTTTTTTTTTTGTAGAGCGACAAGCGACTTCAACTGTTTTTCGTTGATACAAACAGGCTTTTCGATGAGAAGATTTTTTATGCCAAGAGAAATGGCAAACTTTGCATTTTCAAAATGAGCCTCAGAAGAGCTAGCAATAACAGCAAGATCAAAAGATTCTTTCTTGATATCGGCTAATGAAGATTTGACGGTAGCTGGTTTTATTTTCCACTGAGAGTAAAACTCCTCAACTGCATCCGTATCTATATCGTAGATTGCAGAGAGAGTAAATTTCTTTTTGCCAAAATTGGAAAGCAAAACTCCTGCGTGAGTGCAAGGGTGATAGCGGAGTTTATCATTTTCGAGAGTAGAGGCAATTCGTCCCAAACCTAAAAGTAAAGTTTTAAATTTCATTCTTTTCTTTTTCTAAGTAGTAGATAGTTTTATTTTCCATTCTTTTTTCTTTTTCAAATTTAGAAATTGGAAATGCCTGTCGTATGAATACATATTCAGAGCCAACGGACACAAATAAATTGTTATGCCTAAAGATTCGAATGGCAAATCTTGCGTAGCCGCCATGATCGGTAGCAAATAGAAATCTGCCTTTGGATTTCAAAAGAGTATGGACTGTGAGTAGAAATTCTTGATTTACAGTTCGATTGTGCCAATGTTTTTTTTTAGGCCAGGGGTCGGGAAAGTTTAATACAATCGTGTGAAAGCTAGAATCAATGAATAATTCTTTTAGAAACCAATTGAAATTACAACAAATGAGTCTGATATTTTTTAATCCATACTTTTCAATTTCTCGAATGGTAACAAGGAGTCTGTCTCTATTTTTTTCCATGAGAATATAGCCTGTGTGTGGATTTTTTCTGGCTAATTCGATGGCAACTTCTCCCCAACCAGAACCAAGCTCTAATACGAAATGTTGGATTTCTGTTCCGAAATACAAGGATGGGTTAATCTTTGTATCCCGTTTAAGTTCAATTAAATACTTCGACTCAAAGGGAAGTCTAGAAACTATTCCCCAAAGCTTTTCTGTGGTTTGCGAATCAACTTTCATATTATTAACTCACCTTACGCAAGGTGAGTGACCAGCGTGCCCAGCGCTGAAGGGTGGGGTTACACCCGAACTCAATGTTGCTTCCGAGTGGGCGCAACATAATGGTGGGTTCGCCAAACTCAATGTTGCTCCCTAAGGGTCGCAACATAAGGCGGGCTATAGATTCATTAGATTTATCTAATATTCTTAAATTCATAAAATATTTCATAGGTTTATTCCTTTGCGTAAGGTGAGTTAATAATTTAAATCTTTTGGAGTAGAGAATCAAATACATTTTTTGTGTTACGGGCGGAATTTTCCCAGCTAAAATAATCCAAATCAATCTTAGGAATTAAATTTGATTTTTCTAATTTATTGATTTCTTCTGCCCAGAGTTTTGGGTTTTCTGTTTTCAAGTAGGAAATTTTATCCTTTCCGATTTCTCTAAACGTAGGAATATCCGATACAATGCATTTGCGTTTATGAGCGAGTGCTTCTAAAAGTGGAATTCCAAATCCTTCATAGACAGAGGCAAACAAAAAGATTTCACAGCCTTTGTAGAGATTGTGAAGATCGATGTCATCTACATTGTCTAAGAGGATAATATCATTATGCTCATCCATTTCTTTTTCTAGTTCCAAAAGAAAGCTTTCCTTTTCCCAACCAACTTTCCCTGCAATTACCCAGGTTAGGCGGTTATTTGTAGTTAGCTTACGATATTCTTTGAATGCTTCTAGTAAGAATGGATAATTCTTTCTAGGTTCAATCGTGGATACAGAAAGCAGATACGGCTTTTTTAGTTTTTGAATCCTATCGGATGGAGTTTTTAGACTGGAATTGATTGCTTCTTTTACATCCACACCGGGATAGGCAACACCTGTTTTATTTTCAGGATAATTAAAATGTTTTACTAAATCAACTCTTGTTTGCTCGGAGATGGAAAGGATAAAATCAGATTTACGAACAGAATAACCCTGCACAAGTCTTTGTTGGATAGCGGCTAATAGCCTCATTGTCTCAGGATATTTATATAAAACCAAATCACAATAAGTCAATACAATCGGAAGTTTTGAAAAAAATAGGGGAGGGATTACTTGTTGTGAGCCCCAGAATAAATCCAGATGAAATTGATTTAAAGATAAGGGCAAACTGATATTAAAATAAGTAGCCCCTTTTTTAGAAAGGAAACCTTTGCCCTGATGAAATTCTACATTAGGAAGTTCTAATATAGTTTTATGAGATTCATGAATGGGGAGGTGACTAAATAAAACGAATTGGTATTTTTCCTTTTCTGGAAAATGTCGAATTGTTTCTGCAATAAGCCGACCAACACCCGATACACGGGTTGAAAGAGGTCTTGCATCGAGTCCGATTCTGTAAATTGTATTACCCTCTGACGCCTGCCGCATGAGTGGGATCGGAGTCTCCACCGGCAGACTTTATAATGTCTTTTACGATGACAGTTTGGTCATTCGGAATCATGTAGGTGACACCATTTACTTCAATTTCCAATTTTGCATTCGAGCCTGTTTTGATTTTTGCTTCGAGAGAAATCTTGGTTCCTTTTTTAGCAGGAACTTTTTTTCCACCGTCGGTAATTTCTATTGTTCCGAGTGCTTGCGTAATTAATACTTCGTTCATATCATCTTTCCTTTTAAAGTGGCACTTGTTGCAGATTCAATTTTTACTTGCACAGTTTGACCGATCATTTCTTCTATCGTTTTATTTTCAGGGGTAGAGAATACTACCATTCTACCGCTGTCAGTTCTTCCAGAAAGTTCTTTGGCTGATTTACGCGACCTGTCTTCTACTAAGACTTCAAAAGTCTTACCGATTCGAAGTTTGTTTTGGTAATCTGAAATTCCAGTTTGCAGTTCA
This sequence comes from Leptospiraceae bacterium, assembly GCA_016708435.1. Classification (NCBI taxonomy): domain Bacteria; kingdom Pseudomonadati; phylum Spirochaetota; class Leptospiria; order Leptospirales; family Leptospiraceae; species Leptospiraceae bacterium. The sequence goes on from JADJFV010000003.1 coordinate 81,228, forward strand.
ACTAGCTCAGTAAGCCGTGCTGACTTTTCTTCTTCGGAAACATCGTCTTTCAAAAGCCGCTTTGCAACAGTTCCTTCTCTTTCTGAATACTTAAACATAAACGCCATATCAAATTGAACCCGCTTGACTACATCGAGAGTATCTAAGAATTCTTCTTTTGTTTCGGTTGGAAATCCTACAATAATATCGGTTGTAATTCCGCAATCCGGAACAACAGAGCGAATCTCATCTACTACATCTAAGAATTCTTCTTTTGTATAAGTTCTCTTCATTGCTTCGAGGACACGAGTATTTCCTGCTTGCAACGGCAAATGGATATTAGACGAAAAACGCTTTTCGCTTGCCATGAGTTTTAATAGATGCATAGGAAAATCTTTTGGATGTGGAGAGGTAAACCTGACTCTCTCAATCGTAGTCTCTTCTAATATTGCCTCAATCAAATAAGCAAAGTCCTTTTCTTCCTGGCGATAAGAATTTACATTTTGACCGAGTAGGGTGACTTGCTTGATTCCTTTATCAACTAACTTCTTAACTTCGTCAACGATTGATTGCACATCTCGACTTCTCTCGCGCCCTCTTGTATAAGGAACGACACAAAAAGTGCAGAAATTATTGCAGCCACGCATAATCGTGACAAATGCTTGTATGCCGTTAATTACCTGTGGTTCGATTTCATCGTAGGTTTCAATTTTAGAAAGTCGTGTTAGGTTTACTCGCTGTTCGCCGCTACGAATTTTTTGAATTAAACTAGGAAGATCACGGTAATTATCGGGACCAACCACCAAATCAAGCGGCAATTCCTGATGAAATAAATCATCACCTAGATTTTGTGCCATACAACCAAGGACACCAATTACAAGTTTAGGATTTCTCTTCTTTAAATAACCAAGATTTTGCAGGCGACTATAAATTTTTGCATGAGCGTTTTCGCGGACAGCACAGGTATTTAAAAAAATAATATCAGAGGATTCGACATCTTCAGTGCTTAAATATTCCGCTTTATTCATTAGGCTTTTTACGATTCCAGAATCATACTCGTTCATCTGGCATCCGTAGGTTTCGATGTAAACCTTACCCAGTCCCTTTGTAGATTCTATTAAATCGGACTCGGTTACTTCTGTTTTTAAAATTGTCTGCATAAGTTTAAAAAATGGATAAGGGATTGTTTGTAAAGAAGATTATTTGGTGAACAACAATGCCCCCGTAGGGAACGGTTTGAAACCGTTCCCTACTTCTCACTAATCTTGCCCGCGCGATAAATTAAATACTCCACCTTATTATCAGGGAGTAAAGTCTTCTTAGCCTCGCCGTTTAGTTTGCCTTCATACCAGATGGATTCAATAGTGCCTTTTTCCTTTGTGTTGTTAAGGGTTAATATGCCTTTGCCGTGGGGTTTGCCGGAAATCATATCACCTGAATAAATATCACCGTTTAAATAGTAAATCTTTCCAACGCCATTTGCCTGGTAGTCTACCAAATCGCCCTCGTAGATTTCGCCTGTTTTGTAGGCGAGTTTACCAACGCCGGTTTTGCATTCACCTTCGATGCAGACAGTGTGGCTTAACCGAAAGGTTGCCCATAGCATTAAAACAAGACTGAGTAAGAGGTAATTACGGATTATGTTTTCGTGGAAGGATTCACGAGTGACCATTTTCTGGAGAACAAGGATTAGCCCGAGAGCAAATATGGAATTTAGAAAGAAGATTCCAAATAACATACCAATCCAGCGGCTAGTTCCGATTATCCCATAATAGGGAAGAGAGAAATGATTTGCAAGAGGAGTGTAATTTAAAACTGCCAGAAAAAAAAGAACAGCTATATTATACGAAATAAAGATAAAAATTAATTTTTTCATTTTGCTTTGATCCTTTCGGGTTGTCTGAGAACACTGAGTATAGAATGATTTTGAACGGGAAAAGGAATTTTGATTTGCACATCTCCCATTCCCCCACTTAGAACGTCTTTACGATTTCCTCTAAAATACAATTCCTCGACAACAAAACTTTGTGAGGCAAATTCGCCAGGCTGAAATACTTCGACTGAATCGCCTACTTGGATTTTGTTTTTAATTTCAAAGGTGGAAAGAGTATCACTGACTGATTTGACATTACCCGCAAACATTTGGGATTGTAAATAGGAATGTCCGACGTCATAGTTTTGAAATTCTTTTTCGTCTTCGGGAACCTGATCTTCCATTCCGCGGGTGAGAAATCCGGAAAAATATCTACGCGATGCAACTTTGTCTAGCTCGACAAGCAAATCGGGATTAAACTCTCTGCCTGCTTGTAAATCGTCTAAGGCTTTTCGATAGCTTCTAGCGACTAACGCTACATAGTATTCGTTTTTAGTTCTGCCTTCTACTTTAATGGAATCGACTCCGGCGTCTCTAATTTCTCTTAAGTATTGAATGGCTCGCATATCTTTTGAATTCATAAGAAAGGTTCCTTCTTCTTCTGATTCAATAATTTCCATCGGCTCATCATTTTGTCTTGGATTGGTGACAAAGATTTTATATTGATCGCGACAGGCATTATTACAGGCACCTTGGTTTGCATCTCGATGTGTAAAATAATTACTCATAAGACATCTACCACTATGAGCAATGCAAACAGCCCCATGAACAAATACTTCTAGCTCCATATCGGGAACTTGATCCCTGATTTCTTTGATCTCTTGAATGCTTACTTCTCTTGAGAGGATAACGCGTGTTGCCCCAATTGACTTCCAAAATTTTACAGCCGCATAATTCATAGTATTAGCCTGAACAGAAATATGAATATCAATTTCGGGAGCAATTTCTCTTGTGAGATAAATTAAACCTGGGTCTGCCATGATAAATCCATCCGGCTTTAAGCCCGCCATTTCTTTTAGGTATTTCGGATAACTTCCCAGTTTAGAATTACGAGGAAATGCATTGATAGTAAAATAGATTTTCTTATCGCGGGAGTGAGCGTAGTCGATAGCAGTCTTTAGATGCTCAAGAGTAAATTCATTTTCACGCGCCCGTAGCGAATAACGGGGAACGCCGCAATAAGTTGCATCCGCACCATAGAGATAAGCAAGCTCCAATTTTTCAAGATTGCCCGCAGGCATAAGTAATTCAGGTATTATGTTCACACTTCCAGAATTTATAGAAAAGCTGTCTAGTCAAGAAAGAGAATTTTTAAGATTACCAACTCATTGGATTCGTCTTTCTTCTTTCACTTTTTGGTGATTTTGATGGAGCTGATAAGTCCCTTGAAATCAGACACAGTTCTTGAACGGGAGACATGTAGCTTTTGGCATTGTGATAAGTGTTGAATAAATTCTCACGCTTTGGCTTCCAATTCCTTTTTATGAATTCCATGGGGTGGGGTTAATTTAGCGGATACTTTTTAATGGTGACAATGGCAGAATGTTTGACATATGGGATGGTGGAATCCATATTATTTCTTATCGTTCTTTTATCTGTTCATCGGTGGTAAATTCCTAAACCCCAAAAAAGGAATGACCATTCTCTTTTTCTTTAGAATGTTGTTTCTATGAAGATATATACTAAGACAGGGGATAAGGGCAAAACGTCCTTAGCCTCAGGGAAGCGTGTTTCTAAGTCGGATGATTTGGTTAGTCTCTATGGAATTTGTGACGAGTTAAATTCCCAGATTGGAATTGCGGTTTCCTTTTTGAAAGAGGACTCGGCTATTAAAGATCCGCTTTTTATTACTCAGAATTTACTTTTTGAGTTAGGCTCTGAGCTTGCGGGGTTTAGATTAAATGATGCGGCTGCCTCTATTATTTTCGAGACAGATATAACACATTTAGAAAAAGCAATCGATGACTGGACAGCAAAACTTCCAGAGATGAAAAGTTTTATTCTTCCCGGCGGTGCCAAGACTGCTTCTTTCTTACATGTGGCGCGAACGATTTGTCGTGAGTTAGAAAGAGAAATGATTAAAGCCAAAGAGAAGGGGCTTGAGATTTTTGATATGAGCTTAATCTATGTTAACCGCTTGTCAGATTTTCTTTTTGTTGCCGCAAGGTTTGCCAATTTGGAAGAAGGCATTTCTGATATCAAATGGACTTCTCGCGCTAAGGCGATGAAATGACTAAGACTCACCCGACTGGAATCTACATTCTATTCTTTACCGAAATGTGGGAGCGGTTTAGTTATTATGGAATGCGAGCCATTTTAATATTATACCTCGTAAAGTATTTTAATTACAGTGACGAATTTGCTGGAAGTGTCTATGGCGCCTACACTGGATTAGTCTACCTCACTCCAATCCTAGGTGGCTATATTGCTGATAGGTTCATTGGTTTTAAGAATGCAATTTTTCTTGGTGGGACTCTTATGATGTGCGGGCATATTTCTCTTGCCATTAGTTCGATTGAGTTCTTTTATTTGGGGTTACTTCTTCTTATCCTCGGAAATGGATTTTTTAAACCAAATATTTCTACTTACCTCGGCACCCTCTACGCGGATAAGCCTGAATTAAAAGATTCAGGATTTACCATATTCTATATGGGCATAAATCTAGGTGGAATGTTTGGACCTCTTCTTTGTGGCTACCTGGGAGAAGTCCACGGCTGGCATTATGGATTTGGATTGGCAGGAGTGGGAATGCTTGCGGGGCTAATCGTATTTAAACTCGGTTTACCCACATTAGCCGCCAACGAAAAATCTAGCTCTCAGTCCAAAGAAAGCGCAAACTCGGAATTACTCACGCCAATTGAAAAACAAAGAATCCTTGTGATCTTGATAATGTCTATATTTACCATGTTCTTTTGGTTTGCCTTCGAGCAGGCGGGTTCTTCTATGAACCTTTTTGCCGACCGGTATATGGACAGAAACCTCTTTGGAACAGAAATTCCTGCCTCTCTCTTTCAATCTGTAAATGCGTTTCTGATTTTAGTTCTTGCGCCACTCTTCGCTAGACTCTGGACTGACCTTGCTGATAAAAAGCGAGAGCCGAATACTCCTTTGAAGTTTTCTTTTGCCTTTGTTTTACTCGGAATTGGATTTTTATTTTTAGTTTTTGGCTCGCAGGGAATTGAGCCCGGATCTGTTGTGAAGACTTCAATGCTTTGGTTAAATCTTGCGATTTTATTTCATACGATGGGTGAGCTTTGCATTTCTCCCGTAGGACTTTCTATGGTCTCAAAGCTTTCCCCCGCACGATTTGGTGGACTTTTGATGGGGACTTGGTTTTTATCGAACGCCATTTCTCATTATGTGGCAGGTTTCTTCTCAGGAAAAATGAGCCAATTTACCAATCTTTCTGACTTTTTTCTCATCTTTGTTTACACATCTTTTACTAGTGCCATAATTTTATTCTTGTTAAATAAGAAATTAAATACCATGATGCATAATCACTAGGGTTAGAACATGTTACATACTTTAATTTATACTTTGCTTTTATTAATTTTCATCTCTTGCGCAGGCACAGACAAACGCAAGGGTTGTGTCACGGGAGATTGCAACAACGGAGCGGGAACTTTCATCGATCCAGAAGATGGCAAATACATCGGTCAATTTAAAGATGGAGATTTTAATGGTAGAGGAACTTTTACATCTACCGATGGCGAAAAATACAACGGAAACTTTAAAAATGGAAATTTTGACGGTGAAGGCACACTCATTTTAGCCGACGGCGAAAAATACGTGGGCAATTTTGCCAATGGACTTTTTGAAGGAGATGGCGCTCTTAGTTTTGCCAATGGCGACAAATACGACGGAGAATTCAAGCAGGGAAAATTTCACGGCGAAGGTGTATTAGCCTTTAAGTCAGGCGAGAGATACGAAGGCAAATTCAAAGAAGGAAAATTTGACGGCGATGGAAATCTTTACTTCAAAAGCGGCTCCAAATATATTGGGAAATTTGCCAGTGGTAATTACAGCGGACACGGAATTCTTACATTCAAAAATGGGAAAAAATACGTCGGCGACTTCAAAGACAATAAGTTTGACGGGAAAGGCACTTTGACTTTTCCAAATGGAACTGTTTACGTCGGTGACTTTAAAGAAGGTTTATTCCACGGGCAGGGCACATTTGATAGCTACACCGGAGAAAAATACGTAGGACAGTTCAAAAATGGAACTTACAATGGAAAGGGAACTCTTACCTTACCAGATGGAACAGCCGTTGCAGCCGAATTTCTGAACGGAAACCCCCAAGGCGGCGAGTTAACCTACCCCGACAAACGCTAGAAATCTAATAAAGCATACAAATAGTTTAATTTATTGGATTTTTTGTTTGACGCAAATCTAATTTCTGGAAAAGCTGTAACAAAAATATTACCATATTGACGAGGAATTCATGAAAGCAGATAGCATATTACAAACGATTGGAAATACCCCCCATGTAAAAATTAACAAACTTTACGGGAACAAAGCAAATGTTTGGGTAAAATTAGAAAAAGCAAATCCAGGTGGAAGCATCAAAGATAGAATTGCGCTTTCCATGATTGAAGATGCAGAGAAAAAAGGGATTTTAACAAAGGACAGTGTGATCATTGAGCCTACTTCTGGCAATACAGGCGTTGGTCTTGCTATGGTTGCGGCTGTTAAAGGTTATCCGCTCATCTTAGTAATGCCGGAGTCTATGAGTATTGAAAGAAGAAGACTCATGTCTGCTTACGGGGCTACTTTTGAATTAACCCCGAGAGAAAAAGGAATGCCAGGTGCAATCGAGAAAGCAAAAGAGTTAGTAGCCGCTAGAAAGAATGCATGGATGCCACAGCAATTTGAAAACGATGCAAACATTCAAGTTCACATCAATACCACTGCTAAAGAAATTCTAGCTGACTTTTCCGATGGATTGGATTATTTAATCACTGGAGTTGGAACTGGTGGACATATTACCGGTGTAGCTCGAGTATTAAAAGAAAAATTTCCTAATCTAAAAGTATTTGCAGTAGAGCCTGCGGCTTCTCCTGTGATTACCGCTACTTTAAACAACGAGCCTCCAAAACCCGGTCCACATCCGATCCAAGGAATTGGTGCAGGATTTATTCCTAAGAATTTAGATACTAAATTACTCGATGGAGTAATTCAAATTAGTAAAGAAGAAGCATTTGAATATGCTATTCGCTCTGCTAAAGAAGAAGGGATTTTTGTAGGAGTATCTTCCGGCGCATCTCTTGCTGCAGTCGCCAAAAAAATTGCTGAGATTCCTGCAGGTGCAAAAGTTCTAACTTTCGCTTATGATACTGGAGAAAGATATCTCTCTATCGAAGGTCTTTTCGCTTAATCACCATTAACCACAAAACAAAACGTGTAAAAGCATGATTTTCATTGACTTTTACAAAATATCCGTGTTCTCGGTGTCCATCGGTAGCAATCTTAATTTTTTTTCAATTGACATAACACTCTCAATTCTTTAAACAATTTTCATGCACATTGAAACAGTATTCGTTCATGGTGGTGATGCACATAAATCCGTCACTGGATCTATCAGTATGCCTATTTATCAAACGGCAACCTTTGAGCATCCCGAACTAGGAAAATCTACAGGCTTTGACTATTCTAGAACACTCAATCCAACTAGACAAAAATTAGAAAGCTCTTACGCATTATTAGAATCAGGCACGGATGGATTTGCCTTCACTACAGGCATGTCAGCGATATCTGCCATATTTGATTTTTTTAAAGCAGGCGATGAATTCGTAATTTGCGACGACCTTTATGGGGGAAGCTATCGTTTCTTCCAAGAGATTTGCAAAAATCGAAATCAAAAGTTTATCTATGTCGATACGTCGAATCTAGAAAATATTACAAAGAATATTACCAAAAACACAAAAGCAATCTTTGTTGAATCTCCCACTAATCCAATGATGAAAGTGACAGATATTGCGGCTGTCGCATCTATCGCAAAACAAAATGGGATTTTATCTATTTGTGATAATACATTTCTAACTCCTTACTTTCAAAGACCTTTAGAGCTTGGCATTGACATTGTTGTATGCAGTGCCACTAAATTTATCGGTGGGCATAACGACACATTAGCCGGTCTGATTGCTGTAAATGGATCTGAGCTTGGAGAAAAGATTCGCTTCATTCAAAATACAGTCGGCTCAGGACTTGCTCCTTTTGATAGCTGGTTGATGCTTCGCGGCCTAAAGACATTAGCCGTAAGAATGCAAAGACAGGAAGAAAATGCAAAGGCAATCTCTGAATGGCTTGGAAAAAATCCTCTTGTGGATAAGGTGTATTATCCGGGATTAATTTCTCATCCTGGATATTCTATTTCCAGATCGCAATCCACAGGCTTTGGTGCAATGATTTCTTTTGAAGTAAAGAGCAAAGAAATCGTAGAGCAAATCTTAAAACGTGTAAAAATTATATCCTTTGCAGAGAGTCTTGGAGGTGTGGAAAGTCTTATCACCTATCCGATTGTCCAAACTCATGCCGCAATTCCGAAAGAAATTTTAGATAGGCTGGGAATCAATGAAAGACTGGTTTGTTTATCCGTTGGAATTGAATCGAGTGTAGATTTAATTGAAGACCTAAAGCAGGCAATCGGCTAATGGTCAAAAGAAAGAATTGGTCAGAAGACCGAAAGGGTTCTTATATAATCCCTTATCTCGAAGGAGGCAAAAAGCAGCCGAATCTAATTCCCAATAAAACAGAGAAGGGGTTAATCACGCTTAACCAGACGACCATTCGCAAAAAAGCTATCACTGAATGTCAGAAGACTCTTAAAAAAATCGATAAAGTCAAACAAGAGCTAGATCAATTTGAAAAAAAAGATAAGCCAGCTTACGAAAGATGGATTAAAGAGAACTTTGGCGAATTAATAAATAAGATTCGAATATGGTCTATTGAGATTCAAGAGAAGAGAGCCTTGATTGACGAGGTGCAAGAGGAAGCTTTCGCTAAAGGTATCACTTTCATCGAAGCCTTTCAGATTATTAAGTATAGAAAAGAGCATCCAGAAGAATTCCCCGAAGAAAATAAAAAGCAAACGGAAGAAGATTTTTGGGAAAATAAAATAGAAGATGAAGAAGATATTTTTAGAGAAGACCTAAATGATTTTTACAAGCGCTTCAATGAAAAATACGATATGAATGACGAAGAATTTGAATCTATTAAAGAAAGGTTTCAAAGGGGCTAAGGGCAAACGCGGAGATTTAGATGCTCGTCTAAAAGAGCGCTATCGTCTTATCGTTCAAAAATTACACCCCGATAAAAATCGAGAAGCATCCGAAATGGAAAAGGAACTCTGGCATGAAGCACAAGAAGCCTATAAAATCAAAGACTTAGAAAAAATAGATTTTATCATTGCGCTTTTTAATATTCGGTTTGGCTCCATCGGAATTGATAGCTCGATCTTTGATCTGAAAACAGCGAATACAAAATTAGAAAAGTCACTTAAAAAATTCGGTCAAATCATTCGCCGTGCAAAGAACGAACCTTCCTGGCTTTTTCTTTCCTTAAAGCCTGCAAAGCTAATTGCATTAAAAAAAGAAGCCACGAAAGAATTCAAAGACTACGAAAAAAATACTTCGATAGAGTTGCAAGAAATCAATACAATTCTAAGCAAATGGGAAAAAGGGGCAGCGATTGTGGCTAGTCATCAGTATTCACCGAGTAGCCGAAAGCAAAAAAAGGAAGATGACTTTCTGAATTTCTACGCAAACTTTTGATATTCTATTGAAAGTGTAAAAAACCTCTCTTCTCAGGTTTATAACGTTTCCCATCTAATGTAAAATATACTTTCGGTAAACCAACTGTAGCCTTACCGATACAGCTAACGGGAAATTTTTTAGTTGATTCGATTTTCTCCTTTGATAAGAATAGAAGCTCTAACTCTTCGCCTGAACTCAGTATGTCATCTAAGCTCATATACGCTTGCAGTTCAGAAAGCCTTGGTATCTTCTCCATTTCTATATCCATTCTTAGATTGGAAGCTAATGCCAATTTACCGCTGTCCTGAATCAGTCCATCTGTAATGTCCATCATCGCAGAGATTTTATATTTTCTGGTTAAATGCTTTGCCATTTCCAATTTAGAAGATGGCTGTAAGTGCTTATGCAAAGCTTCTTTTTTTAACGAAAGGGGTAATTGTATATTATCTGCTAGCAGTTTGTATCCTAATAGAGAAAGTCCAATCGAGCCGGACATATACACCAAATCGTTTTTACTTCCAGTATGACGCAAGATGGGTTTCTTGGTTTCTCCGATTAAGGTAAGCGTTAGATTTGTCTTATCAGAAAAATAGGTATCGCCACCTTCTAGTTGAATCTTATACTGTAATAATTTATTATGAAGTTGTTTTAGAAAAGGTTTTAGCCAATTGTTTTTTTCGGAAAACCTGGAAAGTCCTAGATTTAGAAAGGCTACTCTAGGTAATCCGCCGGACGCTGCAATATCGGATACATTTACTTCAATAAGCTTACAGGCAATATCCGCTGGTGAACTCCATTCATGCTTGAAGTGAGTTCCCTCAGCAATTGTGTCAGTCGTTATCAAATACTTTCCATCAAAAAAGAAACAATCGTCTAGTCTGGTATCGTTTTTTCTTCCTCTATACAATTCTTTGATTATACTTGATTCTTTCATAAGCTTGTCATTCCTACCACTCATTGGATTAGCAAAGTATTTTTCCCGCAAATAACTAAAAAATCTTGCATTCTTTTCTATAACAAAAATTATGACAAAAAGAGGATTATTTTTACATTATGCCAATCATATCACCAGCACATAGAACCCCTTCCTTGAAAAAAGAGGAAACTAAGAAGTCATGGTTTGTAGTGGATGCCCAAGGAAAAACTTTAGGTAGACTTTGTTCTGCAGTGGCAACTAGACTCAGAGGCAAGCATAAAGCTACCTTTACTCCCAACCAAGATTGTGGAGACAATATCATCATCATCAATGCAGCGAAAGTGCAAGTTACTGGTCGCAAGAGAGAACAAAAGATTTACTATCATCACTCTTTATATCCAGGTGGTATGTCTGCAATTCCGTTTAAAGATTTGATCAAGGAAAATCCTGAGAGAATTTTAATCGAAGGCGTGAAAGGAATGCTTCCTAGAACAAAACTAGGTGATGTAATGCTTTCCAATTTAAGAGTATTTGCTGGAAGCGAGCACAACCTAAAAGCTCAAAAACCAGTTGCATTAGAGTTATAATAAATTAAGGATTATTCAATGGCAAAAGATAAAGGCACTTGGACAGTAGGTAGACGTAAAACATCCGTAGCTAGATTAAAGCTTACAGATGGAACCGGAAAGATCACAGTAAACAGAAAAGACATCAAAGATTATATCACAACAGGTGAAGCGAAAGTAGCCGCTGCGATTGCTCCTCTCACAATCTTAAATGTGAAAGACAAATATGACCTTTTATTAAATGTTCACGGTGGTGGAGTAACAGGTCAAGTAGAAGCAATCCGTCATGCGATAGCGCGTGCTCTTTCTTTGAAAAGTGCAGAGTCTAGAGGCATTCTTAAAAAAGAAGGATTCTTAACAAGAGATTCTAGAATGGTTGAGCGTAAGAAATACGGTCTACACAAAGCTAGAAGAGGAACACAATTCTCTAAACGTTAATCTCTTTGTTTGGACGAGATTATCTATTCTAAAATTCTAAAACTTCTCAGAACGAGAGATCGGTCTGAGAAAGAGATTTTAGAGTTTCTAAAAAAAAGCGGGGGTAAGCGAGTCTGACTCCGCTTTTGCTATTGATAGACTTCGCTCTTCAAAATTAATCAGTGATACACGTTTCGCAGAAAATAAAATTCGTTCTAGAACTCAGAACCAGCATTGGGGAAAAGAAAAAATAAAGTTAGAGCTTATCGAATTTGGAATTTCGGAAGAGATCATTCTTGCTGAGATTTCTAAGATAGAGGATTCAGTGTGGATAGAAAATTGCGAGAGCATAATCACTAGAAACTCTATCCATAAAAAAAACCAAATAGAAGTATTTAAACTTAAGAAAAAACTTTTCCAAATGGGTTACCCGCAAGATACAATCAAAAAAGCTTTTACGAATCAAAGTATTTCAGAAGAGATAGAATACGATTTAGAATAGGAAATTCAATGTATAAAACAGTCGCAGAGATTAGAAAATTATTTATAGATTATTTTAGAAACAACGGGCATACAATCGTTGCCTCCTCCAGTTTAATTCCAGTTGGAGATCCAACGCTTCTTTTTACTACAGCAGGCATGGTTCAATTTAAGCCTTATTTCACTGGAGCTGTAGAACTAACGTTCACAAGAGCGGCTACTTCCCAGAAATCTCTTCGCACTACTGATTTAGAAAATGTTGGTCGCACAGAAAGACATTGCACATTCTTTGAGATGCTTGGAAATTTTAGCTTTGGAGATTACTTCAAGAAAGAAGCAATTGCCTACGCACTGGATTTTTCTACAAAGCATTTAGGATTTGATAAAGAAAAAATTTGGATTACAGTTTACTTAGATGATGATGAAGCGGAGAACTTTTGGTTAGCAGAAGGAATTCCAAAAGAAAGAATTGTAAGACTAGGAAAAAAAGATAATTTCTGGGGACCTGCTGGTGATACTGGAGCCTGTGGACCTTGCTCGGAACTTTATTTAGATAGAGGACCCGAAAAAGGGGGACCTAACTGTGGAACGTCTAATACCTGTAAGCCGGGATGTGACTGTGACAGGTTCTTAGAATTTTGGAATCTTGTCTTTAATCAATTCGATCAAGACATAAACGGAAAATTAAATCCTTTAAAACAAACTGGCATTGATACAGGTTCCGGCTTAGAGCGAGTAGCCTTACTATTACAAAATGTAGATTCTGTTTATGATACAGACGAACTAAGAAGAATCATTGGATTTATAGAAAAATTAAGTGGCAAAGCTTACGACACAGAAACAAAGATGGCATTTCGCGTATTGACAGATCATTCCCGCGCGATAACTTTTTCTATTTCAGACGGAGTCATGCCAGATAAAACGGGGCGTGGTTATGTTATCCGCCGTTTAATTCGTCGTGCTTCTTTATTTGCTAGAAGAATTGGAATCAAAGAGGCATTTATCTACAAAGTAATTCCTGAAATCGTAGACATTTACAAAGAAGAATATCCTGACTTAGCAAAGCGTCAAACAGAGATTATCCGTATTGTAAAATCAGAAGAGGATTTATTTTTAAACACACTCGAACTCGGTCTTGCAGTGATTGACTCAATGACCAAGCAATACGAAGCCAAAAAAGAAAGACGTTTTAGTGGTGCTGATACATTTAAGCTATACGGCACTTACGGATTTCCGGCTGAGATGACAAAGGAAATTTTACGAGATAGAGGATTTGAATTTGATGAAAAAGGATTTGCAGAAGAGCTAGAAAAAGACAGAAAACTTTCTCGCGATAGTTGGAAAGGAAAGAAAGCACAAGTCCTTAGCTCTCTCGGAGAAAAAATTCCTGCTACAAAATTTACCGGTTACGAGAAAGTATCGGATGAGGGGAAAATTCTATTTATCCTGCAAGACTCTAAACCTGTATCTGCGTTAAAGACAGGAGAAGATGGAATCATTGTATTAAATCAATCTTGCTTTTATGGAGAATCCGGCGGTCAGATTGGAGATAGCGGTTACATTAAATTAGGCGATAATCTATTTCAGGTAAAAGATACGCAGAAGGAAAATGATGTCATCCTACACATTGGCTCTCTTCTGAAGGGAGAATTAAAAGTAGGGGATTTAATTTCTACCGAAGTAGAATCCAATCGCCGTGAGCTTCTAACCTATCATCACTCCGGAACGCATCTTTTAAACGGGGCACTGCGCGAATTACTTGGAACTCATGTTGCTCAAAAAGCTTCTTTAGTATCCGATGAATACTTGCGCTTTGACTTTTCGCATAACGCTGCTTTGTCAGAGGATGAGATCATTCAAATCGAATCTAAAGTCAACGAAGCCATTCAATCCTCAGTCGATGTGGCTACGCAAGTGTTGTCGATCGAAGAAGCGAAGAAAACCGGTGCGGTAGCTTTCTTCGAAGAAAAATATGGTGATATAGTTAGAGTCATCCAAATGGGAAAATACTCCGTAGAGTTTTGCGGTGGGACTCATGTAAAGAATACAGGAAATATTAAATACTTCTACATTCAAAAAGAATCAAGCCCGGGTGCGGGAAATAGAAGAATCGAAGCAGTCTGTGGCTCTCCTGTAATCGAATTCTTCCAAAAAGAATTTCAAGCCCTTTCGCAAAAGACACAGGAGTTTAATTTAAAAGCAAAAGATGTATTTAAAGACAGTAAGAATTTTATAGATTCAAAAATTCCAAGTCCCGACGAGGTGCAAGGTGCATTTCTAAAACAGGGAGCGGTTACAGTCAAACAATACAGAGACTTAAAGCGCAGTATTGAAAAAGAACTGATTGAAAAAAATACCGTTCTGACAAAAGAGAAAAAGAAACTCGAATCAGAAGGGAATAATTCTATTTTGTCGCAAGCAGATTCTATTTTTGCAAGCGCCGAAAAGATTGGCTCTACTTATTTTATTAATCATAGCTTTCAAGATTTAAAGATTGATGTATTAAAAGAGCTAGGTGATAGAATTAAAAATCGTTCCGAAAAAGTTTTCATCTCCTTTGTATTGGAATCGGAGGCTAACAAGGCTGTGCTTCTTATGGCAAATAAAATTGCTGTAGAATCAGGACTTGATTGCAATCAAATTCTAAAATCATCCATGTCTATCCTGAACGGGAAAGGTGGGGGTAAGGTAGATATGGCGCAAGGCTCTACTTCCAAAGAAACTTCTACACAAGAAATTATCGAAACAGTAAAAAAAGAAATTATAAAGAGAGTTAATTAAATGGCACAAGATCCCTCATTTGATATAGTATCCAAAGTAGAAAAAGCAGAGCTTGCAAACGCAGTCGCGCAAGCAATGACAGAAATTACTACACGATTTGATTTTAAAGGCTCTAAGTCTGACATCAAAGTAGATGAAGAAAATCTAGTTATCACCTCTGATAACGAAATTAAAATCAAACAAGTAATAGATGTATTAATCAACAAACTTGCAAAGCGCGGAATTGGTCTCAAAGCTTTTAACTTCGAATCCAAAATAGAAGCGGCTACTGGCAATTCTGCGCGAATGAAAGTAAAAATCCAGCAAGGTCTTGAAAAAGAACATACTAAAGAAATTGTCCGCATCATAAAAGACGCAAAGCTAAAAGTGCAGGCTGCTATCATGGGCGACTACGTCCGAGTAACCGGTAAAAAGAAAGACGATCTCCAAGACGTTCAAAACCTTCTCAAAAAAGGCGAACTAGATTTCGACTTTCATTTTACGAATTATAAGGGGTAATATTCCTATTCCCCAATAATCTCTCGAACCAGTTTCTCCATTTTATAAACAGAGCGGAGAGCCTCTATTATCCCCTCGCTGTGAACGGAGACTGCGCGGGCTTTATCGTCGGTATAGGCATAGGATAGAATGTGGCTGTAACTATTGCCATCGAAGATTAGACCTACGTATTCGCCTTTGCGATTAATTACGGGGCTTCCTGAATTTCCACCCGTGATATCGTTTGTGGTTATGAAATTAAGCGGCTTACTTAGATTAATCGCTGATTTACGCTCGGCAATTTTTGTGGCGACGGTAAATGGTTCTTTGTTGTCAAAGCTTTCAGCGCGGTCAAATAAGCCATAATAGGTTGTCTTAAATGGAATTTGAATGGTGGAATCGTCAGTGAAACCTTTTACTGTTCCATAGCTCATTCGGAGAGTGAAAGTCGCGTCTGGATAAGTAGACTTTCCGTAGGCTTTGAATTTTAATTGGGAAAGTTTATTTCCTTCGATTGCTTGCACGCTTTCGATTTCGTCATCATACCAATCTCTGTCCTGACGAAGAATTGGATCTATTTGCAACGCCCAAACAATCAAAGGGTCTTTTGATTTATGAATTGTTTCTAATCCACCTGCAAGAAGTTCTTTTCGTAGGCTAACATCCATTAGCTTTGTTTTTGAAAGGAGAGATTTTGCCAGGTCTTTCGGAGATTTATCGGCTAATGCTAATTTAACGAACTCGTCTTCTCTTCCTAAATTTTCTACCGCTAGGTGTAGAGAATTTTCGATCATCATCTCTTCAATGTCTGTATAAATGGGTGCTGGTGAGAGAAGGCGAAATTTAAGTGATTCTAAATTGGAAACTCTATATTCTTCGTATCTTTTTTCATTTGGTTTTTGTATCTCGCTCGCATAACGCACTAGCTTGATTGCAATGCCTACTAGCTTTGCATTGCTTGCACTTCGATAGTAAAATTCTTTATGGCGTGAAATCATTTTCTTTTGAATCGAGTCAATTCGATTCCATACATCGCCGTAATCTTTTTTGAGTTCTGGATTTTCAGTTACTAGTTTTTGGAGTTTGTCTTCTCTTTCTTGCATAGCAGCTAATACCTTTTTGTCTTTTAAGCCGTTTAATTCGCCCTCAATTGCTTTGAGAGAATTTTCCATTCCGAGGATGTAGTCTTTCGCACGACGTTTTTCTTCTTTTCCTTTTTCTCCGTATTGGCGAAATAAGTTTAGCTTATATTTTAAGAGTTTTACATATTCAGGAAAGGAGTAATCTTTTTGGAAAGAAATTTGACTCATCGTCTTTTGTCTTTCTGTTGAGCCGGGATGCCCGAATACAAAAACAAGTTCGTTTTCCTTGGCTCCGTTTTTGCTCCATTTAAAATAATTTTTAGAGTCGATTGGTTTATCATTTTCATAGACTCTAAAAAAAGCGAAGTCTAAGGCAAAACGTGGGTAATTAAAATTATCCGGATCTCCGCCAAAAGATGCCGCCTGTAATTCGGGTGCCATGACGAGGCGGACGTCTGTGTATTTTTTATAGCGGTATAACCAGTATTCTCCGCCATCGTAGAGTTCTACCACATCTGAACGAAGTCCGGTTTTATCGCTTGAAGCCTTTTCTATTTTTGCGATTTCTTCTTTTCGTTTTTCATTTTTTACTTTGTCTGTATTTGCATTTGTGGAAGCGTTTACAACTTGTTTGGTGACCTCTTCCATTGATACTAGAACGTTTAATTCTAAGTCAGGACATTTTTTCTCTTCTTTAAAATCTTTTGTGAAGAAGCCTTCTTTTACGTAGTCAGCTTTCTTGGTTGACATTTTTTGTAATTGTCCCATTGCCACATGATGGTTGGTAAGCACTAGACCTTTGGGAGAAACAAACGCACCTGAGCCTCCATCATTGAATCGAACCGAAGCGAGTTGTGCATTTTTTAGCCATTTATCCGAGAATTTGAAATTGTATTTCTCTTCTAGATTTTTCTTGGGCAAATTGTCAAGAGTCCACATGCCCTCATCACTTTGAAGACTAGAGCCAACCATAATACTTGTTATCAACATGAATAATCGTATCCTTAATTTTGTCATACATGTTAAACTATCTAAGACTTAGCTTAGTTGAAAGAAAAAAAAGAATTTAACCGCAAAGTGCATGAAGGGCGCGAAAGAGGCTATTGATAAACTACTTCGTGCTCTTCGTGTTGAAAAATTCCTTAACATCAGGACATTGCCCTTATCAATGCTAACCAAAGTTACTTGTGTCTCTGTTGCAATTCCTTCTTATTAACAAAAATGATTAGATATTATTAATTTTCCTTGCTGATTTCCTACTTTTTTAGAACTCTGAGATTATTATGAAATCAGCAACAGAAATGATAAGTCTCTCTCAATATTTAATTGAAGAGCAATTAAAGCTCCCTTATGCGACGGGAGATTTTACAGCCCTTATGCAGCATCTTGTTTACGCTGCAAAAATTGTTTCGCGTGAAGTAAGAAAAGCAGGGCTAACGGATAATATTCTCGGTTCCACTTCTGATACAAATGTGCAGGGTGAAACCCAAATGAAACTTGATAGATTTGCAGATGTTTTGTTTACAAAGGCTCTTAGTATTTGTGGGCACCTCTGCGTTCTTGCTAGTGAAGAACAGGAATCAATCATCGAAATTCCGTCGGGATATAAGATAGGCAAATACACATTTGCCTTTGACCCTTTAGATGGCTCTTCGAATATTGACTCGAATGTTTCCATTGGAACTATTTTTTCAATTCATCTGCGTAAAAGTTATATGGGTGGACCTGGCCAAGAGTCTGATTTGTTACAAGCAGGCAGCTTGCAGAGATGTGCGGGCTATATTTTATATGGTTCTTCGACTATGATGGTATTGTCCATGGGGCACGGGGTTGTTGGCTTTACCCTCGATCCGTCTTGCGGCGAATTCTTATTATCGCATGAGAATATTAAAATTCCTGAATCAGGAGATATTTATTCTATTAATGAAGGAAATTATGATTTCTGGTCAGATTCTGTGAAAGCCTATATTCGAAAGATCAAGAATATTGAAAACAACCATAAACCAAAAACACTTAGGTATATCGGGTCTCTTGTAGCGGATTTTCACCGTAATCTCCTCAAAGGTGGAATTTTTCTTTATCCAGAAGATACGAAGTCTAAGATTTATCCTTTGGGCAAATTGCGATTACTCTACGAAGCATCTCCTATGGCATTTCTAGCAGAGCAAGCAGGTGGAAAGGCGATTACAGTCAGTGGCGAAAGAATTCTAGATATAGTTCCTACCAGTCTTCACCAGAGAAGCACTCTTATCATAGGAAGTAAGAATGAAGTAGATTTTTTTCTGGAATATACAAAGCAATTTGCGAAGTAGAAAGGGTAGTTGTGTTTCCTGTAAATATTGATTGGTTTTTTTTTCAATTCCGCGGATATGAAGGACACTGGGCTGTTGGAGTTTTAATTCTTGGATACTTTCATCAGCGCAGTAGGTCTCTCAAAGCTGGCTATCAATTAGAATGGTTTAATACTGCTTGGGCAGTAGCCATTCTTTCTGCGATCGTATTTGCAAGACTATTTCATTTTGTATTTTGGGATACGAAAAACTTTTTACAAAATCCACTCATTCTGTTTAATCCTTCTGGTGGTTTCGCAGTATTGGGTGCAACGATTGGGACTGCACTTGGAGCCTGGCTTTATTGTAAAAAAACATCCGTTGACTTTTTAGCTTGGTGTGACTCTTTAATGGTTCCACTTACTCTTGGTTTAGCCATTAGCCGCATGGCTTGCTTCTTAAATGGGGATGCTTATGGTTTGCCTACATCCTCGATTTTTGGAGTTGCATTCTCTGAAGACAGCGATGCGTGGATGTCAGAGTGGCGTTACTTACACCAGTTCTATGCAACACAGGAAGATCCGTTAGCCGTAATATCTCAGATCTTTAGTAAGTATGTCAATCTAGGCGATATGCCATTACCAAATTCTCTTTCTCATCTAAAGGAACTTGGTCTTACTAATTTAGCCGAGCTAACTCGTTATTATCCACCGACAGCCACCGGAAATTATAAGGAAGAGTTAGTCCGCCTTGGGCTTTATCCTTTTCCTGTAATCTATCCGCGTGTTCATCCGACTCAGCTTTACGAGATGGGAATTATGTGTATCGTGCTTTTTATCATGTATCGAATTGATAAAAAAGAATGGGCGAAAAGACGACTTTTCTTTATCTTCTGGATTTTTTATGGAAGCAATCGATTTATTATTGAGTTTTTTCGTGGAGATAGAAATTTGATTCTCGGAAATCTCACTTACGCCCAATTTATATCTCTCTCTATCGTTTTTTTTGCACTGTTAGGTCTATTCATTCAAGTGTATTTCCCAAATAAAAAAGCAAACGTCTCATAAAAAAATTTTAAAGGAAACTATATGGTTCAATTTCTAAAAGCGATTTCTTTTCTACTATTTGTCATTCAATTATCTGGATGTGCTGGAAATAAGAAAATATTTCAAGCAGTAATCAAAGGAGAAGAGGCAAAGGTAACTCAATATATAAGCGAAAAAAACGATGTAAATATTAAAGATGATTCCGGGAGTAGTTTACTCATATATGCCGCTGGACATGGATATGTAAGTATTGTCAAAATGCTATTAGCCGCAGGAATTGATGTGAACACAAAGAATAAAGTAAATGGAACTGCGCTCATGAATGCTTGCAATTTTGGGCATGACGAGATCGTAAAGATGCTTTTAGAAAAAGGAGCAGATGTAAATGTTGCGGATACTTTAGATAGAACAGCTCTGATGTTTGCAATAGCCCGCTACAGAATTGAAATCACAAAGGAACTTTTTAAATATAAGCCAAATGTGAATGTTAAAAATAGGGAGGGACATACACCTCTTATGCTCGCAGTTTTATTTCAATTTACAGAAGCGCTTCCTTTTCTCATGGAAGCAAAAGCTGACCTAAATGCTGTAGATTTATTCGGGGAAACTGCATTAATTAAAGCGATCTATAAAAATGATTTAGAATCAATACAATTCTTGATCAAATACAAAGCAGATGTGAATGCAAAATCGAAAGATGGAAAGACTGCGCTCATGATTGCGTCTAAAAAGGGGCAAAAGGAAATGGTTTCTGCTTTATTAAAAGCAAAAGCTGATATAAATTTGACGGATACTTCTGGTTTCACAGCGCTGACATGGGCTGTGAATATGGGCGAAATGGATTTAATTAAGCAACTTTTGGCAGGCGGAGCTAACCCAAATTTGCAAGATGAGATAGGACAGACCGCACTTATGAAGTCAGTTTTACAAGGGAATACCGAAATGACTACACTACTTTTAACTAAGAAGAATGATTTTAATTTAAAAGACAAGAGTGGAAAAACGGTATTAGCTCATGCAGCCGAAAATAATCAAGGCGAAATAATTAATTTACTGAAAAAAGCAGGTGCAAAAAATTAAAGAAAATGTTGCTTTTTGCGCGATTTTCATTGACAAAATTTCGTATAAGCGTTCTTTAAGATTCATTGAGAAGGAAAAATATTTCCTTTTCATATAATTTTTATGGAGACAAATATGAATAAAAATTTCAAAAATTCATTAGGTGTTTTAACAGCACTTGCAATCGCAGCAGCTATCGCTTGTAGCGGTAGTGGATCTGGCGCAGGCCCATCTATTCAACCAGCTTCTTCTGGTTCTATCATGGACAACGTTAAATCTAACCAAAACTGTACTTGGTCTGGCGACATCACAAACGCTGGTGAAGCAGGTTGCGTTTGGGGAAAAGACGGTGGTAAACCAGTTGGAACAAAAACTGGAAAAGCTTGCACAAATGCTATCCTCGGATTAATCAGAAGCGGAGACATGAGTCTTGCTGCTGCTGCAAAACAAGGTGGAATTACCAAAGTTCAGTCTGTTGATGCAAGCATCAATAGCTTACTTGGTTCTGTTCTCGTTGAAAGCTGCATCCTAGTAAACGGTACCTAATATTTTTTAATTTGGAATGCTACAGATTGTCTGTAGCATTTCAAATCTTTCCTTCCTTCTCTTTAACTTCATACCTTTTCAAATTTTCAACTGCTAAACAATGAACCTACGATTTATATTTTTACTTTTATCATTTATTATTTTATTTTCCTGCACCGCTGATAGAAAACTAGACAATCCCACTGACAAGCTGAAAGGCTATCGTTGTGAGGGTAATGACTATTATGTGGATTACATCTGCGAAGATGAAAAAGAATACTTGGACTGGGCTGCGTCTTATCCAAAGTATAGAAAGCTGACTGACTTAACGCGTGACGTGTTATACAATATCATGAAAGAAACAGGTGATATTGATAAAGCTGCAGCAGTATTTTATCATCGAGCGATTACAGAGCCGACGAATAGAAAATTTATTGAATATATCTATACAAAGCAAAATGAATTTATGCGGAAAATTCCAGATTATTCCTCAAAGAAATTAATCTTTGCGATTGCTCCCGGGATGTTTTATAAGGATAACAAAGAAGTAGACGCTGACGGAAAACTAATTCGTGCGATTGTAAAACAGCTCGGTCTGGCAGAAGCAGTAATCCCGACCGACCAGACTGGAACTGTTGATAACAATGGAAAAATCATTTGTGACTTCATAAAAAGTCAGACAGAGGTAAAAGGTATTATAATTGGCTCTGCTAGTAAGGGAAGCGGTGATTTCAAAAAAGCGATTGAGTTTTGCGGCAAAGAGCCATACTTCGCTAAAGTAGTTGGATGGTTTAATTTCGGGGGGATAAACAAGGGTAGCCTCGTTGTTAATGGAATGATGGATCATTGGCTTTATCGAACGGAAGGAAAATTTTATTTTTGGATGGCAGGCTACAATTGGGAAGGCTTAACTTCTATGAGAGGCGGAGATAATGCTCCTCTCAGCAATGAATTAATTATACCAAAACACATGACTGTTGTAAATATTGTTGGCGTTCCAACAGCTCGATTAGTAACAGAAAGAGGAAAACCATTTTACAATTACTTAGCTCAATTTGGACCGAACGAAGGTTTGAATTTACTCTCGGATAGCCACATAGATGGTGTACCTTTATTTCCATCTTGGCGTAATGATCATTATTTTCGTGTTCCGATGCCAGAAGAAAGAATCAAAGCATTTATTGCATACATTGTAGAAAAGCAAGGAAAGTAGTCTATGATTCGTATTTTATATCTAATATTTTTTTTAATCTCCACTTCCATTTTCGCCCAAGCTGACTTAGAAATAAATAAACAGAATAAAGAAAGATTTATTTCTTTTGTGAGTTCTCTTACGCCAGCTCAGCTAGCAGAATTAAAAATTCAATTGATAACAGTCGATTCTCTGCCAAGCGTTACAACTGCATTTGGTCACTCGGCACTTCGAGTCTATTTAGGAAAACAATTTGAAGACAAAGATTTTTATATCGACTTCGGCGAATACGATGAATCAGCCGGATTCATATGGAGATTTTTAAAAGGCGAGGCTAAGTTCTATATAACCGTCAAAACAATGGCTGCATCTTACACGATGTGGGATACTACAGGTAGAGGAATGTATTCTTCGGAATTCGTATTAGATGAAAATCAAAAGAAAACCTTTTTAAAAAACATTTTAGAATTCATTGAAAAGTATAAAAATGGATACGAATACAATAACTTCAGTGGAAATTGTGTTACTTATATACGCGATCTCATCGGGGCTACTTACGGTTCGCCGCTAAAACTGGAAACAGAAAGTAATAAGAGAACATGGCGGTCTCGTGTTATTCCTTACTCGAATAAAATTTTTTGGCTCCGCATAGAAGAGAAACTTCTGCTTGATCACGATACGGATAAGGAGCGTAATCCTACCGAGTTAATTTATCTTCCTTATGATTTGCTTTTCAGTTTAGAAGATGCTAAGCTTGTGAAAGACAAAGAAGTATTGCATAGGAATTTTTGGAAAATGCCGCAAGAAAGTTTTGATTTTCTTGGAAATTTCATGTTCTTAATTTTAGTTTTTATCGTAATCAGTCAAATTCCAGTTTACTTCAAACCCATGATTGACAGAAAAGGAGAAATTCTATTTGGAATCGTTTCTGGATTTGGAGGGTTGTTTGCACTATTAGTTTGGCTCTTTACTTCTTTCCCATTTATGAATGAGACCATTATGGTATTAGTCTTTACTCCAATTGATTTCTATTTAATCGCTAAGAAAAAACCTGACTTTAAGATTCATATGGGAATTATTGCTTTGCGGTTACTCATGTTAGTCCTCGCTTTAGTTTTTAGATTTACTATTTATAAACAAAATATAGACACTGCTTTATTCTTTGCGATATTTTTCTATGCTTTGTATGCATTCAATGTCTTTAAGGCTAATAAAAAGTTAGCTGCTGCCTAGATGAATCGTAAAGAGTTTCTAAAATTTTCTTTAAAAGCAAGTCTGGCTACGGCTGGTGTAGCAACCACTGGGCTAATTGGCGGATCGGCTTATTCATTTTTTGCAAATGCAGAATACAAGAAAGTATTCCCTCATATACCTGAAAATCATGTTAACATTGCGCCTAACGGTAAAACAGTCTGCATTTTAGGAGCAGGACTCGCTGGATTACAAGCAGCTTGCGAATTATCCGATAGAGGGTTTAAAGTAATTTTAATTGAGAAGACTGCAAACGCAGGCGGTAAACTCAAAACATGGAAAGATAAAAATTTTGCTAAAAAGCATTTTGTAGATAAGGGCTATTCTCGCGAGCATGGACTTCACGCTATCTGGGGTTTTTATAAGAACCTAAGAGAATTTTTAGGAAGACACAAAATCGAAATTAACCGCTTAGGAAAAGAAGACTCCTTTTATTATTTTGTTTCTAAGCGAGGAGTGCAAAGCAAGATTCACAATACAACCTGGCCTATTCCATTTGACCGGATCGAAATGCATGATAATGGAGTCTATATTCCTTCAAGAGAAGATATAAATATTCCCGCTTCGAATTTATTTGAGACACTTAAAACTTCCATGAAGATGTGGGGTTTTGATTTTACTAATAAAGAAGATAGACTTTATCTCGATCGCATAACGTTCTATGATTGGGCTGTGGGAAACGGAGTTAGCGTAGAATATATAAAGCATTTTTTTGATGCGTTAGCCGAGATGGGTTTCTTTATGACTACTAAAGAGTGCTCTGCATTAGCAATTGTAAATTTTATGCGCCTCGGAAATTTACCGAATGATTCAAAGGTTGATTTTTACAAATGGCCACCCGATGAAACTTTTATTAATCCGATGATTTCTCATATAAAATCAAAGGGCGGTGAAATTTTTTACAGTCAGGAAGTAACAAGTGTTATCCGCGAGAATGGGAAAATTGTTTCTATTAAAACAAATGAAAATCTTCCAAAGCGAGCAAAGCGTTGTAGGGTATGTGGAAATATTTTAGGGGAAGGGGATTACGAACATTGTCCATTCTGCGGTGCTCATCATTCTGAATTAGAAATTTTTCAAGATGTTAAGCCCGCTGTTTTTACGGCAGATTATTTTGTTACAGCGATGGATGTGCCAGGCGCAAAGAAATTTATTTTGGGGCAGGGCTAGATAAAGAGGACGAGTATTTTAAAAAAGCTACAGAGCTTACCAACGCGCACATACTTTGCGTTAACCTCTTGTATGAGAATAGTCAAGCATGGAAGAAAAGATTTCCAGAAGGAAAATATTCTGCAATGGACTTTATGCCAACGGGATTTGAGTATCTTGGTTTTACAAGTAACTGGTCAAGCAAGCAGATACCTGAACTCGCAGCGATGAATATTGACTTAATAGAAGTGCAGGTTTCTAAATGGAAAGAGCTTCTAAAATATTCTCACAAAGAAATTGCAGATATTGTCCATAAAGAATTGAAAACTATTCTTCCCGAGCTAAAAGATTATTCTGAGTTCTACATTAACCACTGGGATACTTATACAGGCTTTCGTCCGGGGGATGAGGCTAACAGACCTTCTATCCAATCGCCTATTGAAAATTTACTCTTCATTGGGGATTGGGTATTTATAGATCAACATTCTGTTTTTATGGAAAGAACAAACGTTATGGCAAAGACTGTAACGAATATGCTTCTTGAAAAAATCGGACAAAAAGAAGGACGCATTACGATTTTAAAGTCAGGCACTCCGGACTGGCCGACAGATCTTTTGAAGTATATTACGAGTATTCGCTAATTTATTTAAAACCTATACTTCATTTTTAATGCTTTACTCTTTTTTGTTTTGCATTCATGTTGGTAGGAATTTATTTCAGATGACAAGGATTTAAAATGAAAGAATTTTCTATTGCCCTCTTACTTTTATTTACTCTCATTCATTGTTCTGCTAACACTAAAAGTGAATACCAAAGAGCTAAGACCACGAATACAGTGGAAAGCTACCAGGCGTTTTTAAAAAATTTTCCTGATTCCCCGCAGGCTCTCAATGCAAAATTACAAATAGAAAAATTAACTTCAGCAAAGAGCAAACCTTCTCCCTATAAGTGGAGCAGTGAAAATTCTTTTAATGTTATAAAAGAAGGAGACAAATTCAAAGACACAAGCGGACAATTGAAAAAAGTCTTTGATTTTTATAAATCTAAAAGTCAACGAGAATATTTTACAAGTGCTGACGGAGTTAAACTTGCCTATGATTTCATTGAAGTTGCGGGAGCCAAACAAGCATTAGTCATTGCCCATGGCACAGGCGAGTCTTCTATACGTTATGCGGAAGTTGTCTACGATTTAGTGAAAAATAAATTGCCTTATTCCATTTATATTTTAAATCATAGAGGACATGGATATTCAGAGAGATTGGTTGGAAATAATAAAGAGTGGAATCCTAAGTGGGATGTATTCAATGTAATGCAGGAAGACATTTTAGAATACAGGAAAATCTATGTAAATGAATTCGAAGATTATGTAAAAGACTTCGCGCAATTTGTAAAACTTGTAAAACAAAAACACGCGTACGCGAAAGTATCCGCTTTAGGTCACTCGCTAGGCGGCGGAGTGGTGACACGATATGTAGAATTAAATCCGAAAGAATTAGACAAAATGGTATTATCCGCACCACTTCATAGTGTTGTTGGATTACTTGGAGCAGATAATAACGATTATGCTTCTAAAGCGATTATTTCCCTGGGTGATATATTTTCTCACAAGGGCTATAGTCTCGGGTCAAAGTCCTTTAACCACTTTGTTACCACTTACGAGAATGAAGAGCATACCTTGAACGATTATACTTCTAGCCAGAGTAGATTCTTTATGAAGAAATTCATTGGACAGGAATTTCCGGAAACTAGCCTAGGGGGTCTTTCCTGGGGATTTGCAGACGCCCTTTATGAAGGCGTAAAAGATATAAGAAGTGATGCAGGTAATATTAATATACCTACACTTATTTTTCAATCACAGTATGATGCCTATGTTCACCCCTCGGGGCAAAAGACAGTTTGCGATGCTATTAATTCTTCTAGCCCCAATTTATGTAAAATTAAATTTGTGAAAGATTCTAAACATGAAGTATTTTTAGAGCGTGATCTCGTCCGTAACGAAGTCATGGACGATGTAATGGAATTTTTACTTAAATAGAATTTTCGCCACGAAGAGCACGAAGGGGTTTATGATGGAATCCTCTCTTTTCTTCGTGCCTAAACTCAATGATCCTCAAGGGGCGCAATATAATGTGGTTAATAGTTCTTACATCAAATTGGCATTAGTATCTTATTCAGAACTTTTTTTAGTTAAAAATCTAGGAACGACTAACAGAAATAATCCGAGTAAAAATAGAGTCCCACCTACATAGGGATAATACGATAATCTCTCAAGCCCATTTTCAATAGTGGTCTTAAGCATTACTGGTCTGATAAAGGTTACTTTGCCATTAGCCACATATACGCTATCGGGTAAATACACTAAGTCAACTTTTTGACCATTACTATAAGTTTCCATTTCTGTTTCTCCGATGTATTCACTCACATGCGCGCTCCCCGGATTTCCATTCAGTGTAAAGCGCAATTGGATCATGTTCACGTCGCGAGTTTTTCCTTTTCGGCTTATCTTCTGTGAATACGTTTCCTTATCCGTTACGTAAGCTGGTATAGAAATTCCTTTATCTCTATATTTCACAATATTCATACGGTTCATTAAGAAGCCGACAGCAGCAATAAACGCTCCCAAAAAAAGATGAATATAAAAATGATTCTAATTAGTTTCTTCATTTTTTTGTCTTAATTTAATTTCATTCCAATCTTCTTGCCGCAAAGATTATTTTAAAAAATATTCAATATAAAAGGTGGGCGATGGGTTACTATTATTTTATTTCTATTAATATTCAAATTATCATATCTTTATAATTTCTTCTTGGGGTAAAGTATCTGTAGCCGCTACGACCAAGCCTGACTATCATCTGCACTTTTTCTTTTCCGGTTACTCCTGTGAGTAATTCCAATTTGCCGCGCTCTTTTTCCATTTCGGGAAATTCTTGTAGAGCCTGGCTGAAAGGGTGCATCTTTAGACCAAGGGATGTGACTGCTAAATGAAAGCGGGCGTAATCCATTCCTGTTAGAATCCAATCTTTTTGTGTATTTGTTTTGGTTTTCCAGTAAACAATTCCTTTCGTGGAATCTATTTTTTCTTTATATCTAGACAGAAAAATATCCAGACCTTTTTTATCGTG
Source organism: Leptospiraceae bacterium (assembly GCA_016708435.1). Classification (NCBI taxonomy): domain Bacteria; kingdom Pseudomonadati; phylum Spirochaetota; class Leptospiria; order Leptospirales; family Leptospiraceae; species Leptospiraceae bacterium. The sequence goes on from JADJFV010000003.1 coordinate 109,167, forward strand.
GAACTTTTCAGGCTCCGGTCCCATAAAAAAAGTTTCCGCCATCCAGCGGGTAAAGCCAGATAGCCCCTGATCGGGAAGTCCAATTCCATCTCGCTTGGTTTGAATTTCTTTGTCGTTAAAGCGAAACCAAATTCTACTTTCTTCATTTGTTCGATAGGTTAAGGATTCCATTTTCATAGCTTCAAAGAAAATTTCTTTGTAAGGCTCGATTGATCCTTTGCCGAGAATTCCAATCAATTCACTGTTATCTGACTTACCGAGTTCCTTTAGCTTTGCAAATTCATCGTTTGTTATAAAATCTCCTTCATAGCTTGCACGATCGGTGGCTCTTTGTTTTACGAATTCATATAAGGGGTGACCATTTGATTTGGATAATACAAGTTTGACTTTAGCCACTGGTTTTTTCCCGATGTCTTCCAATTTGTATTCGCCTTCGGGAAGAATTTTAATTTCAGTATCGTATCCGATTTGCTTTGCTCCAATCCTTAAAAGTTCTAAAAATGTCCCCTGCCCAATATGGATTTGCCTCGCAGGCGTATCTGTTACGGGAAGAATTCTCTTTTCATCTACGAAAAGCATCATCTCTGTTGGACTTGTGATTTTAAATTTCCAGGCTTGCGTATTATGAGGATTAGGCGCTGTAATTCCTACGTTGATTGCTCGCAAGATTGGATCAATAATTTCTTCCGCATTTGCGTTATCAATTGGGTCTACTCCCGATTTACCTACAAGACGGGGATACTCAGCCGTTGCACAGTATTTTAGAAATAGGGGAACTGTCAAAACAACTCCAGACTGGATTAAAAAATTTCTACGTGAAATATTCATTTTTTTATAAACTCTCCAAATTATTTACCCCAGTCACCTCGAACAGCTTCTTCGTGAGAGGTCTTTTCTATTCCAAGCCGTAAGATTAATCAATAGAATGGTCCAGAGTGAGATTTTTGGCACCTTTCTGCACAAACTAGGTTTCTTCTTTTCGAAAGTAGACTCAGAAAATTTTTAACTTAATAACAATGCACAAATCTCTTTCGGGAATAACATCAATTTGCATTTTAGAATTCTAAATTCATGCCCAAATTCCTCGATCTAATCATTCTAAGAAAATTTTATTTTGATGAGAACTTTTAGGCCCTTAAAATCAGATTTTTATTTCTAAATCCTTTTCTAAAATTGACTCAGGAAGTTTTTCATCGGAATTCAAAATTCACCCTTAAGCATCATGCAATTAGGATTTTCCAAATCACAGAAGGTAAGACTGAGAAGGAAAAATGCTGTTAGAAAAAAAATCTTTCTTAAATTGGTTTGGGTATTAAAAATATTGAATGCTTCCATGTTTACATTCCATTTATTCAGCACATAATTACAAACAAATATTCTATTTGAAATGACCTAGTTAAAATAAAAGATTGCCACAGAGGCACAAGGACGCAGAGAATAGTCAAAAATAGTAAGCAGAGTAAAATAAAGCTTGTTATCATTTCAAGACTATTCAATTCCTTACCTTTTACATTCCAATTACATCGCTAAAATTACAAACAAAATTTTTTAAATCTCTCTTTATCGTGTTTCTTGTAATCTTGGCAATTTTCACAATGATTTTCTACTTGCTTCCATCTTGCGCTTACAAATACTAACCTTATGGAATTCACAAAAATAGCCGGTATACAAGTTCCCGTTTATAAGAACGCTAATTCATCTCTCATATACCCATCGAATTTGGTGGAGACAGATACGACTCTGAAAAATTTGCGAAATATTCTGTATCCCGTGATTGAAAACCAACCCGTGCTTCTTGTGGGGGATGCGGGCGTAGGAAAAAACGCGCTTATTTATTATATCAATGCTAAGAGAAATCATCCTACCCTCCGGTATAGTTTTAATGAAGACACACTTCCAGAAGATTTGATTGGCTCTTATCGTCTTCTGATGAGTGGAAATGGATTTGAATGGATTAACGGTCCGATTGTGAATGCTATTGCTTCCGGTTACACCTTCGTAGCCGATGAAATGAATTTATGCTCTCCGAATGTGATTAAACGTTTTGCAACTGTTTATGAATCTAACTACATTGATATCATGGAAGGAGATGGAAGTCGCATTCAAGCCAAAGAAGGATTTAGTTTTATTGGAACGCAAAATCCTTCGGAAGGGTTTGAAGGTCGTAAGCCGCTACCGTTTGATATTACTAAAAATTTCTCTACTGTGTTTGTAGATCCCTATCCGCCTGATGAAATTCTATTTATATTAAAAAAACTTTATCCTGAGCTAACAGAATCTCTTTTGCAAATTTGCATTCGGGTGACGCTTGCCACAGAAAGAAAAGTTTTAAACAATGAATTGGGAAAAGGCGATTTAGAAAAATATCATTTTAATATCCGCACTTTAAAAAAAGTTTGCGAGCGGCTAAATGCATTTAACTGCAATGACAAATATGTAGTTTATAGAGAGCTTTCTAATTTATACATTGAACCATTTAGAAAAGAAGAAGATAAAAATTCTCAACTAGAACTCATTCGCACAGAGTTACAATATTCAGACAAAGAAATTTCTCATTCTGTTAAAATGTTCGTAGAGGGAAATAAGCTTTATTGCAATGACAAATCGATTCATACAGAAGAAAGTATTTCTAAAAGAATTCTCTCTGAAATTCCTGTCACAGAGAAAATCCTTACCTTCATGGAAAAAGTCGTTACTGGTATTCAACTTGGCGAAAATATTTTAATTGAGTTTGGCGAAGAAGATGATCCGAATTTCTTAATGTCTCTTATTACAAATATCTCCGGTCTACGGCTATCGCATGTTAACCTCTGTAAAGGAATTCACACTTCTGATATTTTGGGTGCGCTAAAACCGGTTTCCCAATCTAAAGTGGAATGGGTAGATGGTCCTTTGACAAAAGGAATTAGAGAAGGTGGAACGATTGTAATTACTGCACTCGAGGCTGCCGGCGCTGAGTTAGTAGAAAAACTAAATATGCTCACCGACGATGCAAAAGCGATAACGCTTCCTCCAGAAAGTGGAGAGACAAATCCGATTCATTTAAAAGAAGATTCACGAGTCTACGCTTTTAAAATGTTTAGAAAAACAAAATCAATTCCTACTATTTCGCGTGCATTTAGAAATCGTTTTACTTCCGTTTTATTTCCAAGTCTCGAAGATGAAAAATCTCTGAAAGAAATTTTGCAATTCTATTTACCCGATGATACTCTTTCGGGGTTAATGACGACTTTCCACACAAAGATTAAAACACTTTCCCAAAAACGTGTGATTGGTTCGGGCAATTTGAACCCGTATTTATTTGGTTTATCTAATCTTCTGAAATGGAAAGATCATATTGTGAAATACAATGCGCCTGAGACTCTTGTAGAAACAGTTGTGCGAGGCGCAAAGATTTCTTATATCAATCAAATTTCTGATCCAAAAGAAAGATTTGATATGGAGCGGCTAATAGATACGGCTGTAAAGTCCAAGTCTTTTCCCGATGACCTTTATCAAAAGATAGAGGATAAAAAAAAAACTTTTACCGATCCGGTAAATCTTGATCGCAATCCCTGGTGGGATCCTGAACTTCACAAAAGAGAGGCTAATACCGGTAAAGCGCCCTTAAAAAATTCAGGAAGCCCTTTAAAGAAAGGAATTGAGATTAATACTCCTGAAACAGGCGGCAACACCAAAGAAGGCGCTGATGCCTGGTATGGCAAGGATACTCAGGGCAATATGGGGCAGGGTGAGCCTGCTGGTGGCGGCGGTGCATGGGGTTATCGAACAGAAGAATTATACAAACAATTCTTAGCAAAAAGAAAAATTCTCTGGAATTATTCTATGGCTGTTAGCCTTAAAGAATTCAAAGAAGTCTTTGAAAAAAGTCTAGAAGAAGTAGAGATGAATTTAGAGTCTCTATTTGATCCCGAGGTGGATATAACACGCATTTACCAGACTCAAGGCAAACGAGTAGATACCCGCAAATACATTTCCTTTAAAAGCGGAAGAGGCGATTCAAAGGTTTTTGATAAAACAATCATTGATAAGAATGAAGAAAAGTTAAAAGGTGTGGAAATTGTTTTCTTAGTAAGTAAAGCAAGGCGTATTTTTAATTTTGAATATTCAGTAGCGACCCTTTCTGCAATGCTAACGAGTGCTTATATTTTAAACGAACACAGTGTCAAGTTTTCCATTTATACTTATTCCGATAGACTTAACAAAAAGGATCATATTGATTTAATTTGTTTAAAAGACAAAGAAGATGAATACGATATGCGAAAAGAAGAAGAAATGTTTAATTCTCTTACAAGAGATTGGCAGGGAGACTCAGTGTACGAATTTTCTTTGATCGAAGACTGTGAAAAATATTTTTCATCTGAAGCAGATACCCGGATAATAGTGATTATCTCTGACTTTAGAGGTCAACGTGGCAAGACTGAGATTGACAGAGAAATTGATTCCTGGGAAAATAAAAAATTAAAAGAAGAAGTTTTAAAAAATACCAAAAAGAATTATGTTTTCCTCGCCGTTGGACTTGGAAATCGTTATATTGCCGAGAATATTTTTGAACATGCAGTGCAAATAACACCGGATAACTTCTCAAATATGCCAAACTTAATTGGAACCGAATTAACAAAGCTAATCCATGTTCACCACGCAGTAAGATAAGGGGAGGAATAAAGAAGATTAAAAAGAAATATAAAAACGGGAAAACCCAATAAAAAAAAAAACCCGGGGGCCTAAGCGCCCCCCCTTATTTTGGCGCCCAAGGCCGGCCAAACAGGGGGTTGGGGGCGCAACCCCCCGGGCAGGGGGGGGCGTCATGAAAACAAAAGAAAAAGAAGCAACAAAAGGATACAAAGAAATCGTAACGAATAAAAAGGCGCGATTTGATTACGAACTTCTAGAATTTTTAGAGGTTGGTATTGTATTGTCCGGCTCAGAAGTAAAAAGTCTTCGCGAGAAAAAAGCGAACCTCACAGACGCATTTGCGCAGGTAAAAAACGGAGAATTGATTTTGCAAAATTTTCATATCACACCTTATAAAAATGGTGGCTATGCAAATCATCCCGAAGTGCGTCCTCGTAAACTTCTAGCGCACAAAAAAGAGATTATAAAACTAGAAAAACAAATTAAAGAAAAAGGTCTCGCGATCGTTGGAGTTAAGATTTACTTTAACGAAAAGCAATTTGTAAAAGTGCAAATAGCGACTGGCAAACCTAAAAAACTTTACGACAAAAGAGATTCTCTCCAAAAGAAAGAAGCCAAAATTGAAATTGACAGAGCCATGAAACAAAGGAACCGTTCTTGAAAAAATTACCCGTAGTATCTATCGTCGGAAGACAAAATGTGGGTAAATCTACATTATTCAATTGCTTCGTTAAACAAAAATTAGCGATTACTTATGATTATCCGGGCGTTACCCGCGACGTGTTGAGTTATGAAATTGATAGCGAGAATTTCATAAAACCATTTACTCTCTCAGACACGCCCGGTCTGGATTTAGAAAATATTAACGATCTAACATCTTCAATCATCGAAGTAAGTTTTAGTCATCTACTCAACTCAGACTTGATCATCTTCGTGATTGATAGAAATGAAATTGTAGAATATGACAGTAAACTAATAAAACTATTTTTGACAGACAAAAGATTTGTTTCTAAAAATATTATCTGTGTAATCAACAAGTCAGACAATCCTGATAATGATTTTGATTTGGAATATTTTTATCGAATGGGGCTACAAGAAGTTATCCCCATTTCCGCACTCGGTCGTAGAAATTTAAAGCTTCTTTTTGAAAAAATGAATTTTTACTTAGCCAAAGCAAGAATTGGCGAAAAGCAAAATACGGATTTTAGTATTAGCATTGTTGGAAAACCAAATTCGGGTAAGTCTAGTTTTTTAAATTCCATTCTTGGATTTAATCGAGCGGTTGTAAGTGAGATTCCCGGAACGACACGCGACACAGTTCATAGCACTTTAAAATTTGAAGATAAGAATTTACTCATTGTAGATACTGCGGGGATTCGAAAAAACAGTAAGTCTTCAGAAGAGTTAGAATTTTATTCTTATAAAAGAACACTTCAATCCATCGAGGAATCTGACGTAATTGTTCATATCATTGATGCAACAAAGGGAATGGGCGAGTATGATAAGAAGATATTCGCTATTATCCGCGAGAGTGGAAAGCCGGTGGTATTAGCTGTAAATAAATGGGATTTGATTAAAGACAAAGATGACAATACTTTCAGAGAATACAAGAAAGACTTAATATCAAGGTTTTATCCTACTTCTGCGATTCCTGTAATTAGTATAAGCGCCTTACAAAAACAACGGGTTCGAAAAGTTCTAGAAGAATGTGTAAAAGTTTACGAGAAGGTTAACACTAAAATACCTACATCCAAGATAAACCAGAAGCTCACTGAATGGATGTCTGAAGGTAAAATGGGGCTACAGGCAAAGAAGCCGCCCAAGATTTTATACGCAACGCAAGTTTCGACAACTCCATTCAAATTATTATTATTTGTAAACCATGTTGATTTATTTAAAAAACCACTCTTGAGTTTTATTAAGAGTAGAATCATTGAAGAATTTCAATTAAACGGTGTGCAAGTAGAATTAGAAATTAGATCAGACAGAAAAAAAGAAAAGGAATACCGTGAGTAAATGCTTTTTGTATATTTGACAATTTGTTTTTTCTTAGGTTCATTTCCAAGTGCGCATATCGTTTCTTCTATCCAGGGAGTGGATATTAAGAAAACGGGAAGTGGAAACGCGGGAGCAACTAACGTTCTTAGATCAGTAGGTTGGAAGTCGGGGCTAATTGTCATGATCCTCGACATTGCGAAGGGAATTGCTCCCTTTTTTATTTATCCCTATTTTTCTGTTGGGGAAGCATTTTTGAGTCCGGAATGGATTCCCCTTCTAGGTGGTTTTGCTTCCATTCTAGGTCATATTTTTAATCCGTTTTTAAAATTCGATGGAGGGAAGGGCATTGCAACGTCGGTTGGAGTTTATCTTTATCTGCTTCCCATTCCTTGCATCTTGAGTGGACTGATTGGATTAGGAATTATTTACTGGAAACGAATTGCGTCTCTCGGCTCTATCCTTGGATTTTTCCTTTTGCCGATCATCTATGTAATTTATATGGGAAATTCTTTTTCTCCAAAGGTTTTATTGTTTGTTGTTGTAAATTTCTTTCTTGTCTTATACACACATCGACAAAATATAAAAAGAATTATTGACGGAACAGAACTAAGTTTTAAAAATAAATCAAATGGCAATTGATACTTTATCCATCGTAAATAATGAACAACGAGTTTTTGCGCTGAAGCTATTCATCGAGGATCACCCTTACTTTGAATTGCAAGATTTATATAAATGGCTCTACTATGGAGAGTTCGGCTATGAAGAGCATATCAGTTATTTAAAAAAAGAAAAAGGGCAACAAGAACTTCATAAGCTATTAGATGATATTAAGTATGAACAAAATATCGAAAATCTTTCTGATTTAGTTTGGAAACCAATGGGTCTTTCGCAGAGATTTGTCATGGTGTTCGTGACTCAATACCACAAGCAACTTTGTCCTTTAAATCGACTTGTGAATTTAATTGAACGCTCTCCTGCGTTTCAAGGAACCCGGATGCATTTTAAATTGGATTGGAGTTTCGTAAAAGACTACGTTATCCGCACCCAAAGTCATCGAATTAGCAAGCAGGATTTTTATGGATTTGAGGATAGGATTAATTTCCACAGTTTACCGCTTGTTAGCTACACGAACGTTTTTATTGGAAAGAATCCAGAGAGGTATCGAGTTGTTCCACGAAAGCTTTTCTTCGATTTTTTTCCTGAATTTAATGATTCACATGACATACTTCCGACGAAAGCCGGCGATTCCTTAATTGACTGATTTTTTAAAAACAAATAAATTTTCCTTGTAATTATATATACTCTAGAAAAACACTAAATTAGGTTTTCAGGGTTACCTGTATGCAAAAGAAGTCTAATTTATTTCGGATGAAGTCCATGAATTTCATTTTTTTTTTATAAGATAGTTTTACTTTTTACGTTAATCGCAATGGCTCAGTGCACCAGTGTTGATATTAAATCCAAAGTGGAACCAACTGCGTCAGTGGAAAATTCAAGCGGTAAATCAAAGAAAGCCGCTGAGGAAGATTTAACGAAACAAGAAAAAAAGGCGATTCACAGCAAGCATGGTTCAAAGTTCAAAATTTTTTTTTTTCCCCTATTTTTTTTTTTATGGTTTTTATTTTTTTTTTTTTGGAGAGGGTTTTTTTTTTTATCTCAACTATGTTTTCTGCGACTTCTTTTGATTAAATAAAAAAAACGGGCAGATGAAAATTTCTGAAATGATAGACCCAATAAAAGACATACGCTATAGATATGAAACTACAAACTTAAACGGAATCAGTTTTACATTCGGGATACTCGTGAGTAAACGCAAAGAATAAAATTAGGTATAAAGGTCTAGTGGTGGATTGTTCATTACCCGCCTGAGTATATCGCTTCTTGTTACGATTCCTACTAGATGTTTTTTTTCTTTGTCAAGAATTGGAACCGAGCCCACTTTTTCTTCGAACATGATTCGAGCGATTTCTCTGATGGGAGTTTCTGGAAATGCAGAAAGAACTTTAGTTTGCATAATATCTCTTACACGCTCTTGGTTGGTTTCAGTCAGAGAATTTCGAAGAGAATTGATTGTAAACTTTAACAAATCTCTCTCGGAAAGAATTCCCTGTAAGAAAGAACGTGAATCAATCACAGGCATATGTCTATATGGCTCTTTGTGAAATAGCGTTTCTACTTTAGCAAAAGAATCGTCAGGCGAAATAGTCTGGACTTTTTTTGTCATGATATCACGTGCGTAGAAAATTTGTTTGCGCTCTTCTTTGGGAGAAGATTTTTCCTGTGCATAAATATCTGCTACATCAATGTAGGCATCGGATGCGAAACCAGTTTTGGCATGTGTAATAACAATTGTATCCTCTGGATCACCGACCTCAATTGATTTGTCAGCGACTCCAGCTTGGAGTGCATTTATTCTTTTTATAGAATCTTGTTTGACCTTTGGAATATAAGGCTCTACTAAACCCTGCGTTACCCATATAAACATTGTTTTCCTCCTAATTGTTAGTTCGCATTCAATACTATTATCGTTCTAGTCTAAAAGATACCAAATGAATTTTTAATTCTTCATTTTAAGAATTCTCACACTTTAAAACATGGTATTGTAATTGCTATGAAAGATCTTTTATCTAAGTATGTAAAGAAGTTATCCGAAACTGATTTTGAATTAGCTTATAAAAAAAAGGGGCAGTTCAAATTTTACGGCATTCCTGACTCGGCAGTATCTTTTCTTGCTTCTGCCATTTATTTATACCAAAATAAAAAATCTGCGATTGTCATTTCCGCTACTAATACCGACTCAGAGGCTTTGTTTAGAGAAGCTTTGAGTTTTTTACCTAAAGAAAATATCGCTTATTTTCCCGGACCTGAAGTAATTCCCTATGATTATGCAAGGTATTCTCGCGAATTAAAGATTGATAGAATCAATACTCTCGCTCGTATTCTAAGTGGAGAGCGGATTTTGCTATTTACCTCTGCGATTGGGTTTTTAAAAACTCTTCCTCCGGCTTCGATTCTAATGGGAAAATCTCTTAACTTAAAAACGGGAGACGAAATTGACCAGACAGATTTACTTCAATCTCTAGTAGCTTTGGGTTATGTTCGTGAAGAAATCTGTGAGGAATACGGAAAGTTTTCTGTAAAAGGTGGAGTCGTTGACGTTTACTCACCGTTATTCACAGATCCAGTTCGTCTCGACTTTTTTGGAGACACACTTGAGTCCATTAAATCCTTTGACTCTAGCACACAACGTTCTATTTCTGAGTTGGAAAAAGTTTCCTTGCTGCCCGTAGATGAATTTCTGCTTTCAAAGAAAGAATGGGAACATTATCAAAAAGAAATTGAACTGCGCGGCAAAGGATTAAAAAAGCCAGACATGGAGATTTCGCATCACACTGCTCTAGAAGAATTGATTCCAGTCGTTCACGAGCCACATGGTATACTAGATTATTTTAAAACTCCGCCTCTGATATTATTTCAAAGGCAAAATGAAGTAGTCGATAAAGTATTTCAAATTGAAAGAGAATACAAGTCTCTGTATGAAAAGCGCAAAACAGATATTATCTGCTTAGAGCCTGAAAAATTAATTTCTTTTCAAAACGAATACACTGTATTAACCTCTAAAAAAGAAATTAGCTTTCATTTAATTCGTCCGAGTGAATTAAAAGACAATGAAGTAATTTTGCCAATCACAGAAACCGATTCATTCAAAGGGAAAATTCGTGACGTAAGAGAAAAAATGGAAGCAATGAAAGAAGACTCGATTTTACTTATCACATCTTCTTTTCATGCTCAGACAGAAAGACTAAAAGGGCTTTTTGAAAAAGAAAATATTAAAATCTTAAACGAAGCTTCAGATGAGCCAGAAGTAGTTCAATTTCCTACAAGTCCGGGCGCATACCTAGTATTATCCGAGCTTAAGAATGGATTTATTTTGCCGGATGAAAAGATTCATATCTGGACTGAGAATGATATATTCGGACGAAGTTATAAACGTAAATCCAGATTTAAAAAAACTTCTTCTCGCGCGATACAGAGTTTTATTGATTTAAAAGAAGGAGATCATGTAGTTCATATCAATCATGGAATTGGTCGCTTTGTAAAAATCGAGAAAGTAACTGCTGATTCTAAGATTCGAGATTTCTTAAAATTAGAATATTCCGGAGGGGATACTCTCTTTGTGCCGCTCGATCAAATTTCTCTTGTGCAAAGATATGTAGGTGGCTCTGATAATCCAGTTCTAGATAGCCTCGGAAGAGGAACCTGGAAAAAGAAAAAGGAAAGAGCACAGGGAGTCATTGATGTTTTAGCGGAAGAATTACTTGTAATGTATTCGAATCGAATGAAATTACAGGGCTATAGTTTTCCTAAAGATACGATTTGGCAAGAAGAGTTTGAAGCAGAGTTTGAATACGAAGAAACTCCAGACCAACTCAGTGCTATAGAAGCAGTGAAGGCTGATATGGAGTCACCGCGACCAATGGATAGACTTGTCTGCGGAGATGTTGGTTACGGCAAAACGGAAGTAGCCATTCGCGCCGCTTTTAAATCAGTGATGGCGGGTAAACAGGTGTTATTCATTGCTCCGACTACAATTCTTGCCTTACAGCACTACAATACTTTTAATCAGAGATTTGAAAATTATCCTGTAAAAATAGGAATGGTTTCACGCTTTCGTTCTCCAAAGGAAGTAAAGGAGTCTATTGCTCAATTTACGAGCGGAGAATTGGATTTACTCATCGGGACTCATGCTCTTCTTTCAGGAACGATTAAACCTAAAAATCTAGGACTACTCATTATTGACGAAGAGCAGCGATTCGGTGTTAACCACAAAGAAGCGATTAAAAAAATAAAAAATCTAGTCGATGTATTAACACTTAGTGCAACTCCCATTCCTAGAACACTTCATATGTCTCTCACCGGCATACGCGACTTATCCATTATCGAGACACCTCCCAAGAATAGACAGAGCGTTGAAACTTTTGTTCTAGAAGACAACGAAGAAATTATGAAGCTCGCCATTGAAAAAGAATTAGAACGTGGTGGACAGGTTTTTTATTTGCACAATCGTGTTGAGACAATTGAAAACGAGGCAAAAGAAATTTCAAATCTTCTACCAGAAATTTCAATTGGAATTTTACACGGACAACTCGGGGAAGAAGAAGTGGAAGAAACCATTATGGATTTTAATAATCGAAAGTATGATTTAATGGTGACTACTACAATTATAGAATCAGGAATCGATATGCCTAATGTAAATACAATGATCGTTCGTCGAGCGGATATGTTTGGTTTGTCGCAACTCTATCAGATTCGCGGAAGAGTTGGTAGAAGTGGAAGAAAAGCTCACGCTTATTTATTTTATCCCGCAAATAAATCAATGACCGAGCAAGCAGAGAAAAGGCTCAATACAATTTCCGAATACCAGGAATTAGGCGCTGGATTCAAAGTTGCGATGAGAGATTTGGAAATTAGGGGAGCAGGAAATTTACTCGGAACAGAGCAGAGTGGCTCTATTATGGAAATTGGATTTGATCTATATGTGCAGATGTTAAATGAAGCAGTGAGTAAACTCAAACAAGAAGAAATTGCAATTGAAGTGAGAACGGTTGTGAATCTCGCCTCTAGCTTTTACATTCCAGAAGATTATATTCCGGATACAAAGCAGAAGATTGAGTTCTACAAAAGATTTGAAGGTGCTTTGCATTTAGATGAGATGGATGAGATTGCAATTGAAATGGAAGACAGGTTTGGAAAATTTCCAGAAGTGGTGGATACATTTTTACAATTGGAAAAAATTCGTGTCCTAGGTTCTAGTCTTGGATTTGAATTTATAACGGAGGATGGGGGCGATATCAAGTTGAAATCCGGCCAGCATTTCAAAGGTGATCCCGCAAAGATCATGAAATTAATTGTTGCCAAAGAAGGACTTTCCATTCAACCCAAAGAGCCTAGCATTTTAAGATTCAAACCGAAGAATAAAAATGAAAAGGCCAGGCTAAAAGAAATCATTGCTCTTTTGACCAAGATTTCGTCCTAAAAAAAGGCTAGACGTGCCGATTTCGGAAAATAATTTGATTTTAACAAGGAACTTTAAATGAAATTCAAATTAATTCTAATTAATCTTATCATACTCAGTGTCTTCAATTTTGTGGGATGCGAAGATGATAATAGTAGCGTGATTGAAACGTTAGACGGCGAGAAGCTAACAGTAAAGAAATTCGAAACAACATATGAAACAGCGATTGAATCGATGAGTCGTATGCAAAATGTTGAAAAAGAAAATTTAATCAAAATTGTATCATCGGATATAGAAGAGTTAGATGAGCAGCTAAAATCAATTAACTACCAATTTCAACCAAAGAACTTTTATGATAATTACCGCAACATGTATATGATTAAGACTGCTGCGGATAAGTCTGGTTTTACCACGAGAGCAGATATAAAAAATATTGTGAAATACTTAGAAATGCAAACTATTTCTCAGCTTTATATCACTGAGCAAGTAGAGAAAAAAATTAAAATCACTGACGAAGATGCAAGCAATAAATGTAAAGACCTAAGAGAAAAAGATCCACGTATGAAATCTGTTACTCTAGACAGATGCCTGCAAATCGGAAGAGGAGTTTTAAAACAAGAAGAGTCTCAAAAAATTCTTCCAAAAGTTTTAGAAAGAGTCAAAGAAGGAATATCCATTAAGCACAATGAAAAATTTGACCTAGAACAATACTTAAAGACAGGACCTAGCATTCTTAAAAAAGATGCAAAAGAGAAAGAAGGCGATAAGTCTGAATCTAAACCTGAAACAAAAACTGAAGAAAAACCAGTCACACCAGCACCTGCTGGTAAATAGTATACCGTAGAGACGCACGGCCGTGCGTCTCTCTCTACTAGCCATATGAACAATTACATAAATTTAATCCTTAGAAGTATTATTGAATCTATAACTGAGTTTTTGCCTGTATCCTCTACGGGGCATTTATTCTTATTCACTTCCTTTTTTCCTTTTGAGGGATTAGAAGATGGAGCTAGCTTTGATGATTTGTTTGATATATTCATTCAGAGTGGAGCCATTCTTTCTGTCCTTGTTTTGTATCGTAATTTCTTTTTTGAAAAGACAAAGGCTACTCTTCAGTATGCGCTAGGACAGTCGAAGGATGATTCGGGCTTTCAATTTTTTTTAAATATTGCAATTGGATCTTTTCCTGTTTTATTGTTTGGCTTTGCATTTAAAAGTATTCTAGACACGATTAAAGCGAGTGAGTATTTACTTTTCATTTTGGGTTTCTCTTGGTTAGCCGGAGGAATTGCAATCGTATTCGTAGAAAAAAAATTACAGTCAATGCATTCAGATTCTACAGTAGCTTCTTCTTCTCTCAGCTTTAAGCAGGCTATTACGATTGGAATTTGTCAATGTCTGGCTCTCATTCCAGGCGTTTCTAGATCTGCAATGACTATTATAACTGCGAGGCTTTTGGGTTTGCCCAAAAAAACATCTGCCGAGTATTCTTTCTTCTTAGCGGTTCCTGTGCTCATAGCGGCTAGTTTATATAAGCTGTATAAATATAGAGACTTACTTCATGGGGATAGTTTGATTTTACTGTCGATTGGCTTTATTTTGACATTTATCTTTTGTATGGGAATTATCAAGTGGTTTATCGCATTTATCCAGAAGAATAGTTTTTCTAGCTTTGGATACTATCGCATTCTTCTTGGAATTATTGTCGTTGCTTATTATTTATTTCGCAGGTAACTAATCTTACGCAAGATGAGCTTCGACTTTAGGAATTTTCACTTTTAAATTCGCTAGTTGAGATTATCTTTAAGTATTTGTCTATCTGGCTAATTTTCAGAATTCCCTTTATATTGGAAGGCACATCTAATAGAGTTAGCTTTTTGTTTTTACCTTTTAGATTGTTCATGATGCGAAGAATACATCCCATTCCAGAAGAGTCAATAGCTCTACACTTAGAAAGATCAATACCAACATTTTGAATTGGTGCTGTAACCAAATCCTGTATATATAATTCAAATTCTCGAAATGTGCCCATGTCTAAGTAACCTTCGAGTCCTACAATGGCTAGATTTTCATGAATGGTTTTTTCTAATTTCATACTAATGGCTAACTTCCACGTCACATAATTTAACTAGGATTATAATTTAACAACCATTCTTTTTATTTTTTGAATAAATTTTACGACTTGTTTTTCCTTTTGCCCTGCGACTTATATCTAATCTAATATGAGTTTAACATTAGCTGAATTTCTATCGATCTATCCATGGGATGAGAAGTATCTCTTAAATAAACCAAAACGTCTAGACTGGATCTGGTCATTTGATTTAGCAATTTCAGCAGATGCCCTTTGGTCATTTGTAAGTGATACTTCCAGGCTTAATAAAGCGATGGGTTTAAGCGAAATGAATTTTGTTGAAAAAAACGGAGTCCTTTACGGAAATACAACTAATGCAGGCATTCGACTTGAATGGGTTGAAATTCCCTGGACATGGGTTGCTTCAAATCACCTCATCAGTATTCGTGAGTATAGCAAAGGCTTTGCGCATACGGTAAAAGCCATTTATCATTTTGAAAGAATTTCAGAGGAAGCGACTCGTTTGTATGTCTATTTGGGTTGGGTGCCAAGAAGTTTATTATCTCGGCTACTCCTTGTTATCTCCGAAAATTCCATCAGAAAGAAATACGCTTCTATTTTAGGAGAGATTGAAAGAATTTCTAAAGCTAGAACTATTCAGTATCAATTACCTGTTCGAGAAGAAGAGAATAAGATAAGTAATCCTTCTGTTGTTTTTAAAATTACAGAGGAATTATTGCAAAAAAAAATTTCGAAAGATTTGATTCACAAGCTTATTGATTTTATTGAATATGGAAATGAATTAGACCTATATAGAATTCGAGTTTTGGAATTGGCCTCTCGATGGGGCGTAAAAGAAAGAGACTTACTCGTTGCCTGCATGTATGCTACTCGTGCGGGGTTACTCACGATTAGCTGGGATGTGATTTGTCCTCACTGCCGAGGAACACGTTTGGAAATTGGAACTCTTTATGATGTTCCCAGCAAATCGAATTGTGAGGCTTGCGAAATAGAATACGAAAACGATTCAGAGAATTCAATAGAAATAACATTCCATGTGCATCCTTCCATTCGAAATGTGGCAAAGGTATTCTTTTGTAGTGCAGAGCCAGCGAAGAAGCCTCATATAAAACTACAAAAATATCTCGCACCAAAAGAAATAATAGAGGCTAATATAAATCTTGGTATCGGAATTTACAGACTTAGAATCAAAGGAAATACCCAAACAGGAAGTTTAAGTATTACTGATGCAGAATCTGCAAATAGAGTAAATTGGTCAAATGAGGGTAATCAAAATTATCTCTCCGGTAAAAATCCATTTGTGCGGATAACGAATACAGACGATAAGCCACGGCTATTTACAATTGAAGAGACATCCTGGGATCCTTTTGTTCTTAGACCTGCTTATATTTTTAGCTTACAGGAATTTCACGATTTGTTTTCGGCAGAATCTATTTCGAGTGATTTAAAACTAGAACTAGGTCTTCAAACAGTATTATTCACTGACATTGTAGGCTCTTCTAGTCTCTATGAGGAGCAAGGAGATTCAAAGACTTTTGTGCAAGTGAAAAAGCATTTCGAAGAAATAAATATTTTTGTAAAGGAAAATGAAGGTGCGATTATAAAGACGATAGGCGACGCGGTAATGGCAGCTTTTCCTTCTCCGAAAGGAGCTATTGAAACAGCAATGGCTTTGCTAAAAACTTTTAATGGCAAGAATATGAATAGAATTCGCTTGAGAGTGTCAATTCATTATGGTCAATGCATTGCCGTAAATTTAAATAGTGGAATTGATTATTTCGGTAAAACTGTAAACATCGCAGCCAAGATTCAAAAATTAGCCGGAGCTTCTCAAATAGTTTTTACGAAAGAATATAAAGAAAATCCTGACGTAGATTTTTTTCTGGAGTCTAACAACATTATACTCGAAGAATTAAAATATGAAATTCCTGGAATGAAAGACCAATTTACAATTTATAGAATCAATGCTGGAAACCTTTAAACATTATAAATCCATTTTACTATTCGTCTTTTTATTTAATTGCTATGACAATAATCGAATTGACTCATGGGAAATTCAAAAACGAATTTTAATATTAATAGAAGCAAAAGCAAGTCAGTGTGGAAATCGTCCAAGTGATCCATTATTTTTTACACAAGACCGCCCCCCAGGCGAAGTTACTCGGTGCGAATTAGATGTATTAAACGCAAGGTGCCCTTTTAAAACGTATCCTTGGAGTTGTGTGAGGATATTTTGAAGTTTATATTTTTTACATTGTTATTTTTTCTTTCATCGCTTACTGCACAAGAAAAACCTATTTCAGCAAAAATCAAAGTAATAGACAAAGCCACTAATTCTCCTAAGCCAAATGCTACCGTCGTGATAAAAGAATCTGGTGGTTACTTTACTACAAATGCAAAAGGAGAAATTCTTTTTCAAGTTCCGGCTAATGGCTATTACACCTTAAGAATTATTTCTGGTGCAGATGTGGAAGTAAAGCGTAAAGAAATTTACTATGACGGGCAAGAGATTGTTGTATTTGTTGGTGAAAAAGAAAAAGGGGCCATTGAAGTCTCCGGCGAAAAAGAAAAAACAAAGCTTTCACGCTATACCTTACAACAAGAAGAAATTAAGCGTTTGCCCGGATCACAAGGAGATTCGCTTAAGGCAATTTTAACTTTGCCGGGAGTTTCTCCTGCAATTCCAATCGGTCTTGCAACGACTGCTGCCCTGTTTAATACGAATAATACAGGTCCTTATCGAAATAGCGATCGAGGAGATATTGTTTTGCGAGGTGCAGGCTCAAGAGCAAACCAATTTTACTTTGATGGATTTCCGATTAGTTACCCTTTTCATCTAGGAAATCAATCTTCTGTATTAAACAATAATATCATTAAATCGTTTGATGTCTATACAGGTGCGTATTCCTCCCGGTATGGATATGCGACAGGCGGCATTATTAACATTGAAGGAAAATCAGAAGTAAAAAAAACAACTTCCATTTTAAATATGAATTTATTTTTGACGGATGCTATGATTGAAACAAAGCTAGGTGAAAAATCGTATATGATAGCAGCGGCAAGAAAGAATTATCCGAATCTAGTTTTACTAAAACTTTACCCTGATGGAATACCGCCTAATGCAAAGTATGCGGATTATCAGGATTATCAATTCAAGTATGGGTTTGATATTTCTGATAAGCATAAAATCTCAGTGTCTTTGTTTGGTGCAAGAGATAGACAAGCTTACACGAAAGCACAAGCGGAATTGGAAAGTAGCGGAGGAGGATCGGGCGGGTCAGATAGTAGACCGCCAATTGGACTCGATAAAAAATTTCATACGGAGGGGATAAGATATATTTACCAGCCAGCAACAAAATTTAGCAATACATTAAGTGTATCTAGAAATACATTCAAGGAATTCTTTGAGTTAAAAATTACAAATCCGGCAACGGCTGAAAATATTTTCGGTGTTCAAAACGTGACTACACAAACTCTTTATTTTGCAGAAAACATTCAATCTCTTGAAATTGTGAAGAATATTTTACGGATTGATACAGGGCAAAACTATCGAGAAAAAAATATTACTCTAAAAGGAGAAAATATAACGCAACAAAATAGCCTGTTTTCTAAAATATTCAACGATCTTCTGGATAGTTCACCAACATTTCGCGCTCTCATTGACGGTGACGGCGCAAAATCAAAAGAATATGGAATGTTCGCAGAGGCTACTATAGAGTATGCGGGATTTAAACTAGTGCCGGGTGTGCGATGGGATTATTATAATTTAGCGAACCAAAAGGCTTTGAGTCCAAGGTTAAATGCTTCGTATACAATAGCAAAGACTGGAACGACATTTATTGCAGGAGCAGGGATTCATCGAAATGCTCCGGTAGGTATAGAGCAAGTATCCGCTAAAGTGGGTAACTCTAATTTGCTCATGGAGAAGGCTGAGCACCTAGCAATTGGAATTAACCAGGAGATCAATCAGCAATGGCTATTTAAAGTGGAGGGTTTTCGAAATATCTTTTCTGATTTAGTAGTTCCTGATAATTATGCGCGAAATCCATACGCTTTAAATAATGAGCCACGAGATATTTTGCAGAAATCTGATTTTGTTTCTAGAAATATTTTAACAGACAAAGCACTAAATTATTCTAACAGAGGAGATGGATTTTCGGAAGGTGTGGAAGTCTATTTAAAAAAATCAAATAAGCCTGGCGAAAATGGTTTTTTTGGTTGGATTTCTTATTCCAATTCCATCACAAAAAGAAACAATCACCAGACAAGACTTGCAAGTTCAGAAGCTACGAGTAGGAATTTAAAAAATGGAAGTAGAAAGCTTCTCTATCAAACAGAAGTTGGAAATAACTATGTGAATTATTACGATGATAATCAAGCGGAACTACTTTTTGACAATGATCGCAGTGAATTATATGACTTAGACCGAACTCATCTTTTGAATATTGTGTTTGGTTGGAAGATTACGAGTCAATGGCAACTAGGTGGAAGGTATCGTTATTTTACCAATACTCCTATTACGCCTATCGTTGGTTCTAGTCGAATTTCACAGGCAGCAAGTATTGGGGTTAATCTGAATAATGCGCAGTATTCGAATGACTACAACTCAGCAAGACTTTCTCAATTTCAACAAGTTGATATTCGATTGGATCGATTTGAAAACTATGAATGGGGAATGGTCAATGGGTATATTGAAGTAATCAATCTTTTAGGGAGGAGAAATGTTTCCGGGGAAAATTTTGATGTGTCAAAGCCCTATCTCAATGGATCCAATCCCACCCCCGTATATGATACTCTGAATTCGCCTTACATCCAATCGCCATTACCCGGCGGAAGACTTGTCTATTTACCACTTTTAAATATTGGTTTGGAAGTGAGGTTTTAATATGCTGCGGATAATATTGCTTTTCTTTTTGATATTTTTATTTTCTTGCTCTGATATGGATGGAGTCAAAAAGAGACAGGAAACAAAGAAGACAGTAGATTTTTATATTTTAACATTAGTTCAAATTAGAGCAAAGGGAAATTGCCTGCGCAAAGATTCTTCTACAAACACAGTCTATTGTGATAGACGATCGAGTGGACTTTGTAATCTAAATGAATTGCTTTTAAGTTCTTCCGAAAAAGCTTATAATTTGACAGAAGCTAATGATTTAGTGAAAGCGGTTCCTTCTTGTAGCTTTTCTTTTTTAAACTCAGGAATTTCATCTGATGCAATCTCTACCATTGCTGATCAAGATACATTTAAGGCTAATAACACTTATTCAGTAATTACTTCTTGTGAATCTACAGGAATTGGTTCTCCTGAAACACTGATCACAGAGTCTGAATTGATATTTTTAAATTCGTCGAGAGGAAGGATTGCAATAGCCGCCGATAAAGTGGCGAATACTCCTGATTTGGCTTTAGCACTGACATTGCCGGCAGGAACGAGTGCATCTCAGATCAAATCAGATGCGCGCTCTTGTTTATCGGGGGGATTTCCTGAGGCAGAGAAAGACTTAGTAACTGACTTGAGAACTTTGAAGCGAGTAAAAACGATTAGCTGTAGCAGTAAATCGGGTGTCACGAATGCCTGCCCTTTCTAAATATATTTTCAAAATAAAAGACTTGTTTTAAATACTGTTTAAGTTGAATTGAATAACTAAATAAAAAACAGGATGGAATAATTTCATGAAAGCACCAAGTAAAGATTGGAAAGAGGACGTTGCCGTAGATGAGGAAAAAAGATTCAATGAATATGCAGAGAAAATAGTTGAAATTCAAAAGAAAAAATCTGCTATCTTTGGAAACGGAAGAGCCTTACATAGAAAAATGATTTGTGGTTTGCAGGCAAAATTGCAGGTTCTTGAAAATTTACCTGAATATGCAAGCCAAGGATTGTTTGCAAAGTCAGGTGTTCATGATGCCTGGATTCGTATTTCAAATGGTGGTGTGGATGTGAAGTCAGATTCTCTTCCTGATATTCGCGGCTTTGCAATTAAAGTTCTTGGACAGAATGCTCCTAGTGCTCTTGGAAATGGAAATACGCAAAATCAAGATTTTACGCTTATCAATCAATCTGCTTTTTCTTTTCCTAAATCTGCTCCCTTCATAGCTCTTGTGTTAGCCGCTTCAGAAAGTCCATTTGCTTTGTTGACACATATGCTGGGAACTTACGGAATCATTGGTGGAGTTCAGAAGATTATGAAAACAGTAAAAACTTTCGGTAAGCCATTTTCTGGATTTATGACAGAGACTTTCTATTCAGCTGCTCCGATTGCTTGTGGTGATTATGCTGCTCGTGTTCGATTAATTCCAGTAGCGGCTAAGCCAAATTTACCACCGAATAATTCCGATTTGTCGCTTGATATTAAAAAAGCTTTGGCGAAAGAATCAGTGGAATTTAATTTACAATTGCAATTCTTTGTAGATGAGAAAATTACTCCTATTGAAGATGCTTCCATAGATTGGCTTGAGTCAGAGTCTCCTTACGTAACCGTTGCAAAATTAACAATTCCTTCTCAGAATTTAGACTCAGAAGAGTCGAAGGCATTAGCTGATAAAATGGAGAAAACTATTTTTGATCCATGGAATGCATTTTTGGCACACCGACCACTCGGGGACGTTATGCGTGCTAGGAAAGTTGTATATTATGCAAGCCAAAAAGGAAGAG
The DNA here is from genome assembly GCA_016708435.1 of Leptospiraceae bacterium. Taxonomy (NCBI): domain Bacteria; kingdom Pseudomonadati; phylum Spirochaetota; class Leptospiria; order Leptospirales; family Leptospiraceae; species Leptospiraceae bacterium. The sequence continues at coordinate 130,563 of JADJFV010000003.1, forward strand.
GGGCAAACTAAATCTAATGCGTATTCCAAACTATATACTAACCATTTTATTTTTACTCTTTGCGGCAGTTCAATATAACGATCCAGATCCACTCATATGGATGTTCATTTATTCCTATGCTTCGCTCATGTGCTTTCTTGCGGCTAAAGGCAAATACTACAAAGCATTTCTATTGGCGGGCATAGTAGTTTCCTTTGTTTGGTCGATGACTCTCGCCGCTTCTATTTTAGTTGCTCTAAATGGATATGGAGCTGGTCCCATATTTAGTCTAGGCATGGTAAAAAATAGAGAAGTCGAAGAAGCAAGAGAATCTTTGGGCTTACTCATTGTGTTCTCTGTATTAGTTTGGAAATATGTTGAAGCAAAGAAAGTAGGAGTTAATACTAAATAACCACCGAATTGTTTTTAATTTTTGCAATCAATCATAATGAGTGTTAAATCATCGGAAAAGATGGATGAACCCTGCCATGCTTCCAATTCGGATAAAATTTTATGATTTAAAGCTTTAGGATTCAAATTGGAATGAGAGGCTAATACTTGTTTTAGTCTCTCTTCTTCATACAGTTCGCCATTTTCCTTTCTCGATTCAATGATTCCATCTGTAAATAGCATGATACGATCACCCGTCTGAAACGGAATATCAATCTTAGCCGCATGTAGTTCAGGGAAAACACCGAGTAGTCGTCCTTTCGAGTCACAGGGGAAAAATTCATTTGAATTTGCTCTATAGATGTATCCGAAAGGGTGACCAGCATTTGCGAATTGGATGATTTTGGTTTTTGTATCAATTACCATATAGGCAGCGGTTAAGAACATATTGCCGCATTTACCATGCATCGTATGATTAATTCGACTGAGCATTGCCTCGGGAGATTCTGCATGTGCTACATGATTTTTAAATGCGATACTCAGCATGGAAGCAATGATTGCAGCGGAAACTCCATGCCCTGCAACATCTGCTATGAGAACACCAATGCGATGTGAGTCGATGGCAAAGAAGTCGTAATAATCCCCACCGACTAAATCCATCGGTTTATAAAGAACACTAATATCTAGACCTGGAAATTTTGGAATTGATTTTGGAAGGGCAGAGTCTTGTATTTTCTTTGCAAGGCTTAATTCTTTTTCCATTGAAATCAATCTTACCTTTTCCGCATTCGCGTCGCGCAAGCTGGCTGTCATTACATTGAATTCACGAGCTAAAAATTCGAATTCATCGCCCGAACTGATTTCTAAAATAGTTGTAAGGTTTCCAGCGGATACTTCCTGTACGGCGATGGAAAGCTTATTTAAAGGATGGCTAATATAGTTAGATAAAACGTAGGCAATGATGACGGATATTAGAAAAGTAAATGTGGCTACACCTAAAGCGGAATACATTAGAATTGATCTAAACGCGTATATGTCTTTTAAATCACTGGCAACTAACAATAATCCGCTGCAGGATCCATTCGCTTCCCTTTATACTAGCACCGGTATACAAGAATAATCCATAAGAGGTTTCCTCCAGGTCATTTGGAATATAATCTTCGCATGAATTTATTGTCTGGATAAATCGATTTGTTAAATCCTTATCTTCTCTAAAAAGTAGTCCGGGAACTGAAGATAGACTATTTTTTTCTGCGTAACTAAAGACTAAGTCTTCCTCATTTCCATTCATATTAGTTTGCAGGGTATAATCTCTATTATCCTTATTCAAAACCGTATCCTGAATTTGAATGGAAAGTGAATCTGTTTCTAAAACTTTAAAAATTGGCTTGCCGTTGATTGTAAATGTATTCTTCTCAAATCCAAGTATAAAACTAGAATTTTTTCTTTTTAGTGTATATGGTAGGTTTTCTTCGCTAGCGTTCCAGCGAATAACGTATTCTTGTTTTTCATTTTTATAAAATTGAAAGCCGAAATTTTTATTTTCTATCCAAACCGTATCGAGACCAAAAATGGTTCCATCTATCGCATATCGCATTGTATTCTGCTCACGATCATAGTATAGAGCAAAGATCCACACAATATGCTTCTCTTTTTTTTCTATTTTGAGTATCTGATTGTAAATTTCCCAAAACTTGTCTAATTTGAGTGCATTCGGCTCGGATAGATTTTTTAAATCTACTTTGTTAAAGGTATACGAAATAGAGCGGGCAAGAGAAAGCTTATGCGCAATAAAAGACTCGAAGTAAATGCTTTCCGCTATCCTATATAAAGATATGCCGAGCATAGCATTGATTAGAATATTGAGAGCGATAAAGCCTGAGAGTATTTTAATTTTGAGGGAGATTTTCTTTAACATTTTAATCTTGAGAATGGGAACTGGAAGAAATGAAATCGAAAGTTAAGAAAAAAGTAAAGTTCTTTTTTCAAAAATAAGTGTTGCATAAATATTTCCTCTTTGTTTGAATTCAATTATGAAAAAATTATTCCTTTCTATCTTTGCTCTCGTTCTTGTTCTCTTATTTTACACAATTGCATTCACTGAATCAGGGTTAAAAAATATTTCTCAGTCTGAAAATCCAAATCTTCCTGATTTCACTGCTATCTCCGAAGAAGCGGCGAATGATTTACAAAAATACATTAGAATCAAAACGATTCGTGGAAATGAAATTGAATCTGCCAATTTTCTGAAAGGCATTTTGGAAAAAAATGGAGTCACAGTAAAATTAATTTCTTATCCAGGAAAGCCTGATAGAGTTAATTTAATTGCCGAACTTCCAGGGACAGAAGAGGGAGGTGGTGTTATTTTTATGAATCATATGGATGTTGTAGAGGCGGAAGCGGCAGAATGGAAGTATCCGCCCTTTGAAGGAATTAGAATTGAAGATAGAATCTACGGGCGTGGCGCAGTCGATATGAAGGGGCTCGGTATGATGCAGCTTCATGCAATGCTACTCATTAAAAAATCAGGAATTAAACTTAAACATAAGCTTATGTTTATTGCTCTTGCAGATGAAGAGAGTCGCTCTATGCATGGTGCGCAGTATATGGTGAATAACTACAAAGATTTATTTAAAGGTTATGAATTTATCCATAATGAGGGTGGTAGCGGCACCGATGGAGTAGCCGTTAAAGGTAGTAAAATTTTTAATCTACAATATGCAGAGAAAGGAATTCTCTGGTTAGAATTAGAGGCTAAGGGCGAATCGGGTCATGGAAGCACTCCGCCTGTTTCTTACGCGGCTAAGAATATGTTGGAATTTCTTTTGGAACTCCAAACATTTTCCAAAGATACAATCATCACTGATATTACCTCTGCCTTTTTTTATCAAATGGGTGTTGCTAGCAGTTTCCCAAATTCATTCGTTCTAAAACGTTCTCGTAATCCGCTGATTCAATTGGTATTAAAAGGTGTTATTCAATCTAATAAACATTTAAGAGCGATGACTTCGAATACGATTAGCGTTACAGGGATTGATTCAGATCCTATTGGAATCAATGTAATAACAAATCATACAAAGGCGACTGTGGACATACGTCTGTTACCCGGTGTTGTGCCAGATGAATATCTTGCTAAAATAAAATCTATCGCAGACAAATATAAAATTGAAATAAAAGTTAAGCATGCGGAAGCTGCAACGGTATCCCCGATGGATAGCAAATTTTTTCAAACTCTAGCTGGAACAGCAGTGAAAGTTGTGCCCGAAGCGGTGGTTACTCCGTTTTTATCTCCGGGAACGACTGACTCTTCTTATTTTAGAATGCATGGATTTAAATGTTATGGACTAATTCCTGCTCTTTTAACTGACTATGAGCTAGATGGAATTCACGGGAAAAATGAAAGCATTCGCGTAAGTCATTTAAAAATGGGAATTCAAATTTTATATGAAACAATCTTGAATTTTAATAAGTAACGCACCATACGCAAAAGAGTAAAACAACGGGACTTTTTATTTACTTAAGAATATTAGATAAATCTAATAAAGTAATAGAATCAATAGCCCGCCTTATGTTGCGCAACGCAGTAGCAACATTGAGTTTGGCAAACCCACCGTTAGGTGTAACCCACCTTCGGCGCTGCTCAATGGTTTGCAATGTTTTTATTGGGGAGAATTCCAGTTAAGTGAAAAAAACTTTGTTGATTTACATTGGCATTGATTCATATTAACGCAATGAATTGGTTACTATTCTCGTATTATTCTCCGGGTGTTTTCTTTGATACTTTGATTTGCATGATTATTGTTTTTTTCCTTATATTCAAAAAGGAAAAAGTCAGATCAACGTATTGGTTAATTGGTTTCTTCATTGGAGAAATGTTTTTATTCGGGGCATACACGGCTTCCTATTCCATTTTTGCTGAGTTTGGTGCATACCATCGATACTTTTCCTGTCTTGTTATGTTTGGTAACGCATGTCTTGTAGGGTTTTCTTATTATTATCCGAAAAATGATAGACCAAAGGAAGCGATAGTCGTAATATCTATTTCCTTTCTACTCGCCACTATTGCATATATTCACTTTGTCCTGAAAACGTTACCGATGGAAAAAATGTATAGCTTCAAAGCGCAGATTTATACTTTTGATTTTGGAAAAGAAGTAGGGTTGGTCATTGTTTTACTTTTTGTTATCCCAGTTTTAAATTTGCTTAGAAAAACAATACGTTACTCGGAATACAAAGGCTTTTTTTCTAAATGGCTTGGTAAACCAAATAGCATTACTTCTTATCCAATGCATTTTATTTCTCGTTTTCTTGTTGGAATTATTAAAATCGTAAATCCAAAGGGAAAGGATGCAGAGTCTACTCGTGATTTTGCGATACCAATCTTCATTCATATTCTAATTGCTCTTTTAAATGTATTAGTGAAATCAGATAAGATATCGTATGATTTGTATGCGTTATTATTTTCTTTTTCAACTATGATCGTGATTTATTATATTGCCATTGCTTATATTAATAATTCACCTGAGCCAACTTCTTTTATGGTAAAGTTGGTTGGAATTTCTCTCGGAGCCATTCTAGTGGTTTTAGGTTATGTTGGCGATATCACTCTATCTGAAAGCGAAGTAAATTATAACGAGAAGCGGTTACTGCAAACTAGCCAAACAAAACTGGCAATTGCACGCGGAAGTTGGGATGAAATTCCATCAGAAGTGGAATATGTGTTAATAAAGCCAGCGACTGCATCTTTATTTAGTGATGAGGTCACAATTGTTTTTACGCGTAATCCTCTTTTGACTCTTGAAGAAATTGCCAAGGGTGAAAGCATTGAAAAGAAAATTCTTCTCAAAGAAAAGAAATCAAGGATTAAGGAAAAAAATTTATCAGAAGAGGATAAAGAAGTATTAGCCTTAAATGAAATTTCAAAGACTGAATTGCCGGAAATGAAGCGCCTGTATCGAAACGCGGGATTTCAATATTATACTCATTTTGATTTCATTGAAGAAGGAAATCGATATGAGGTCGGCTTCAGTCTTTTACAATATAGACAAACAATTCATCAATCTTCTAGAAAAATAGTCTATGCAATGGTTGCTGTGGTATTCTTAGTATTAACATTTTTCCCAATGCTTTTTAAAACGAGTTTGGTTCGTCCTCTGAATAAATTACTTACTGGAGTTAAGAATGTAAATGATGGTGATCTCACTGTGCAAGTGCCTGTAAAGTCCTACGATGAAATCGGATTCCTATCTGTTTCCTTCAATTCTATGGTTCGTTCCATACGTCAGGCGCGAGAGGAATTGCAAGATTATGCGGAGAATTTGGAAAACAAAGTCGAGGAGAGAACGAAAGAAGTGAGAGAAAAAATGGAATTGATCGAAGCTCTGAAAGTTCAGCAGGACGGTGATTATTTTTTAACATCTCTTCTTGCTAAACCCTTATTTTATAATGCTAATAAATCCAAACTGGTTAAAACAGAATTTATCATCAAACAAAAAAAACAATTTGAGTTTAAGAGAAAACACGCTGATCTAGGTGGAGATATTTGTATTACCGGCAACTTACGATTAGGCACAAAGGACAAATTCAAACGTTATACGATGGCGATGAATGGGGATGCAATGGGTAAGTCCATGCAGGGTGCCGGTGGGTCTCTTGTTATGGGTGTTGTCATGAATTCGATCATGGCAAGATCTGCTTCTCAGAATAAAATTTTAAATCAAACGCCAGAAGAATGGCTCTTTCATGTATACACTGAGATTCATTCGGTGTTTAAATCTTTTAATGGTAGTATGGTAATATCAGCTGTGATATTTATGATCGAAGATGAGACAGGAAAAGCTTTTTATATAAACGCAGAGCATCCGTATTCAGTTTTATGTCGAGACGGAAAGGCTTCTTTTATTGAAGAAGGAATGCAGCTTCGAAAGATTGGATTTGATTCTGATGTAGAATTCAGAGTGAATTCTTTTCAATTAGAGCAAGGCGATGTAATTATTCTCGGATCTGATGGACGGGATGATATTGATTTGTCGCCTAACGATTCTGTTCGAACTATTAACGAAGACGAAACTCTATTTCTTGGGTTTGTAGAAAAAGCAAATACAAATTTGAATGAAATAATTCATTCCATCGAAGGACTCGGTCACATCATTGACGATTTATCGTTACTAAGAATTGGGTATAAGGAAGATTATGTGCCAGAAGAAGATTTCCCGAAAGAGGTAGGTCTTCAGACTAGTTCTGAAATAATGGTGCAAGTAAATAAGGACGGATCGACTAAGACAACAACTGATATTCATACTAATATTGCGTTAGATACAGAGAATGCATATCTTGAAGGTAAGTCATTAGCGCATAAGAACCGTTTTCCTGAAGCGATCTCAACTCTCTATTCGGCTTTTGTTTTGGATAGAACTCATCAAAAGCTAAGTCGCCTTCTCGGTATTTTATGCTATAAGACAAAAGAGTATAAGAAAGCAATCGAAGTTTTAAATTCCTATACCTCCCAATTTGAAAGAGAAGAAGAGTTGCTTTATTATCTTGCAATCTCTTACAAGAAAATGGCGGAATACAATGACGCTCTTGCGATATCTACTTTACTCGAAAGAATAAATCCAAATCTAGTAAGGAATTTGCTGAACTTAAGTGATGTTTATAGATTGTTAGAAAATTTCGAGAATGCAAAAAAATATTGTTATCGAGTTCTTGAGCTTGAACCAGAAAATGAGATTGCAAAGAAGATAAAAAATCTGTTTTCCTAAATAGGATAATTGTATTTGCTTGGATTTGCCAATGAATGTCTGATGCACCAGCTGCCATTTAAGAAAGCAAATTCAGATTTTAAGCTATGAAGACTGCAAGCTGTAGAAGTAGCAACGAATAAGGCTAATTAAAATGTTGCGAGCAATAAAATACCAGTGGTTACAATTTATTATGCGCTCAGGATTTTGTCTGAACATATTGGATTGAATTTTGTAGATATTCGAAGAACAATACCCACAAATCTGGAGAAAAGTATTCAGGGCTATGGAATGTGGAAAGCAAATATCCAACTATGCATCCGCTTGAAAAAAGAAATATCTGGCTCACATTCGGATATAAGTTCTAAAAAAATTCTTGTAATTTAAGAATGCTATTCATAAAGATATTTTATGAGCGAAACAATAATTTCATCCGTTATCCTATGTCCAAATCCAATGTGTAAGTATACTAATCCACTTAAGTCCAAATTCTGTATGCAGTGTGGGAGCCCTCTTGCAGATGCTGCCAATGATGCCAAAAAAGTAAAGATCGTAGTTTTAGAAAATCAATCTGTTTTACAAGAATTTTTCTTAACTGATAAAACGATAGTCGGGAAAAGCGGAGATATTTCCGTTAAAGGTGCTGACTTTAGTGAAAATATTTGCGAATTCAAAATGGACGGGGAAAAGGTTTTCTTAAATGTAATGTCCGAGAATGTATTTGTAAAGGCTAATATCAATAAAACGCTAGAATTGGTTTCAGGGACTGAAATTAAAATCGGCGATAAAACATTCAGAGTTGAAATGTAATGAATTTAATCTGCCCAAGCTGTAAAACTGAAAATCCAAGCATTGCAATCTTTTGTTCTAATTGCGGATACAATTTAAAGCAATTCAAAGAACTGAGTGATTTAGAATTACTCCAGGAAAGCCTTGCGGCAAAGGATTATAAAGTAGAAAGAAGAATTGATGGAGGAACACAATCAGATCCCTTTTTATGTGAATATATTCCAACAGGTGAAAAATTTGTAATTAGACTTTTAAAAAAAGATCAACCAGAAGATTTGAGAGATCTATTTATCACTGGTATAAATTTAAATGCACAGCTAGATCATCCCAATATTTTAAAAGTAAAAGAAGTAGGGATGCTTGGTGAACGACCCTATTTTATTTCGAAGTATGCGGATAATGGCACTTTGTCTTGGCTTTTGAATACTTATGGCACGAAAGGAATGCCAATCGAAGAGGCAATAGGACTCACTATAAAAATTCTGAAAGGACTACACGAGATTCATGAGCAAAATGTGATCCATCGAAATCTTAAGCCGGACGCAATCTTTACACAGAAAAATGGAGAGCCTGTTATCGGCGAATTTGGATTAGCCAAACAAATTGAAGATGGTAACAAAATAAAAAGCGAAAATCTCGTTGGAACTTTAGAATATATGAGTCCTGAGAGATGTAAGCTTAAGAGAGTAGATAGAAGAAGTGATATTTATTCTGTTGGAATTATGCTCTATCAATTGTTGACGGGTGAGTTACCATTTACCGGTGATACACAAACACTTATATTCAAACAAACCAATGAAGTTCTACCTACAATTACCTACAAACTTCTTGCAAAGGGATTAAATTCAATTATTAGCGGCAAAGAGAAATTATACTTAGCCGCAGGTGAAATTCAAGCTATATTAGAAAAAGCATGTAAAAAAGGACCAAGTAGTCGTTATAATAACGCGATAGAATTTGCAAATGTATTAGAAAAATTTCTAACTTTCGTTAGCACTCCATCACAAACGGCAAATAAGGAAAACCGCTGGAAGGCACTCAATCAATACCGCGCCGATCACAATGCAAATGTGAGTGATGATAGATTGGGAATTACAAATGCAGTTGATGCTTTTGCTCGTTTAATTTCTGCCAAATCTGTCCACCCACCTTTATCTATTGGTCTTTTTGGAAATTGGGGAGCAGGAAAGAGTTTTTTTATGAGCAAGCTCTCTAAAGAAATTGAGAGACTAACAAAGAGTATGCGATCAGAAGCCAAAGCAGGTGTTGAGCAGAGTAATCTGGCTTTTTATGGAAATATTGTTCAAATCGAATTTAATACCTGGCATTTTGTGGACGCAAATCTCTGGGCGAGTCTTGTGAATCATATTTTCTCTAATTTAAGAATTAAGGGTGAGCCAGTTGATGAAGTGAAAGAGCGAAGAAATTTTCTTATTAAAAGAATTGAGAGTGAGAAGAATGGTTTATTGGATTTAGAAAAGGATGAAGAAAAATTTTCAGCTAAAGTAAATGACATTACTGCTGAAATAGAAAAAGAATCTGTAAATTACAAATCAGTAATTTACAATTTATTCGATAAATCTTTCGACTCTGCTATCAAAGAAAAGATTAGCCCTGATGAAATAAAAGAATGGTGTAAAAAAGCTGGCATAGAGTATAATCCCGATGAGCCGATTGCTTCTCAAATGCAACGAATTTACGCGGAGAGTGATAAATTCAAATCTCTTCCTTTACTAGAACAAGTAAAGAGTAGATATAAAGGCTATCTTTATTTTGGAATCGTTGTTCTAATTCTATTCTTACTCGGAGTTTTCTGGGCTACTCTTAGTTATCTGCTAAATATATTTTTTGGATCGGATTGGATAGATAAAATTACTAAATTTTCTACTGATTTGCTATTGAGTGTGATTGGAAGTATAACTGCTATGCTTGCTCCTGTGTATCCAATCTATGTTGGATTAAAGTCATGGGCTACGAAATATTTAAATTGGTCTCCACAATTTTTTAAAAAAATAAAAGATACAATTCCTGATTTGAATGCAGAGCTTGAAAAAAAAGAGAAAGAAAAAGAGAAGAAACTCGCTGATTTAGAAGCAAAGAAAAAAACATTTGAAGAAAAAAAGGAAAACGCCCGTTCGGAAATTCAAAAGTTAGAATCTGATCTAGATAAAACATCAGATGGAGATTATTTATCTACATTTATTAAAGGTCGAATGGGCACGGATGAATACACTAAGCATTTGGGACTACAGGCAAAGATTCGGACAGACTTCGAGCAGTTATCGAATCTAATTGAAAAATACAATAAAAGTATGTTAGCTGGAGAAGTGAAAGATAACGACGGTTATATGATTAATCGAATTGTATTGTATATCGATGATTTAGATAGATGTCCCCCTGATAAAGTTGTCGAAGTGTTGCAAGCGGTTCATTTGCTTCTATCCTTTCCTGCTTTCGTTGTCGTTGTTGCTGTAGATGCAAGATGGGTATCCCAATCTCTTCGTATCGGATATAAAGATTTATTCGGACAAGATGATTCAGCAGATATAGACGGTGATGGAATTCCGGATAGCTTTCGGGCAACCCCGCATGATTATTTGGAGAAAATATTTCAAATTCCATTTTGGTTATATTTTATGAATATCGAGGGAAGAAGAAACCTACTTACGCAGCTAATGGAAAGTAACCTTGAATCGGAACCTGCAAAGGAATCCAATCCTTTGAATGATGTTAATTCTAATAAAATTGTTGTCTCTGAAAGGATAATGGCTAACTCTGAGGCAGTGAATATAAATGCAAACTCTGACATTTCTAAAAATATTTCGGGATTAGAAAGAAAGGATAGTTTAAATCCTGCTTTACAAAATGAAATACAAACTGAATCCAAAGATGCTAGTTCTAATTTAACGGAATCTGATTCATCGGAAGAATTTCCATTTAAGTTAGAAGAATCTGCTGCTGATGCGGAGCAATTAACGATTAAGAGAGAAGAAAGTGATTTCTCTTTAACGCTCGCACCGATTTTAGGGTTCTCTCCACGTGCATTGAAGCGCTTTGTAAATGTTTACTTGCTAATTAAAGTAGGACTTTCTGATTTACAATGGAGAATTTACTATGAAAAAGTTCATCCTAAGACTGGAGAGAAAGATGCAGTAGGAACCATAAGAAATTTTCAAGCCGTAATGCTTTTACTTGCAGTGATTACAGGGCTTCCGGCTACTTCGCGTATACTGTTTCGCACGCTTAGGACAAAGACCTTACGCACTCTTGGTGAACTCTTTGAACAGATGGATGTAAAGAAGAAAAATGACAAATGGTATATTCTGGGAAGTCCTGCTGACGAAATTTCGATTAAGAGAAAAATGGTAGAGCGCGGGCTAACGGATATTTTACCCAAAACAGAAATTACCGATCTAAATTTAGAAGTTAATAAATATAATATGGAAATAGAACTTTTACAATTTACGAAATGGCTTGATCGGGAAAAAAGAAATTGGTTTGAGGTAGATCTCGATCAATTACGTTATTGGGACCCTGTAGTTTCAAGATATTCGTTTCGAGTTGAACCAATTGATCAAGATTGATTCTTTTCTTTGCGCCTTCGCGTCTTTGCGTGAAAGAAACTTCTTTTTACAAAATACCGGTTGTTAATCCATGGAAAACGTTTTAGAAATTAAGAATCTTACTGTTTCAATTCTAGAAAATAGAATATTAAAAGACATTTCTGTTTCAATAGAAAGAAGTAAGATTACTGGAATGATTGGAGGCTCAGGTTCCGGAAAAACTACTCTTATTCGCACAATACTCAATATACAAATGCCTGAAGATGCAAAAATTGAGGGCGAGATTTTTATCAAAGGAGAAATTGCTAGTGCAGAAAACCGTATGTATGTGCAACCTGTTTTCCAAGATCCGGGGAGTTACTTCAATCCACGATGGAATTTACTTCAATGTTTAGAAGAGCCTTTGCATATTTTAACTTCTATTTCAAAGCAAGAAAAACTCGAAAGAATTAAACCCTTGATGAAGGAATTTTCTCTTTCGGAAAAATATTTATCTCAAAGTATAAAACGTTTTTCAGGCGGAGAATTACAGCGAATATCCTTAATTAGGGCTATTCTTTGTAATCCGGAAGTCCTTCTCATGGATGAGCCGGTTAGTGGACTTGATCCCTTAATTCAAAAAGAAGCCTTGCGGCTTATACGGGAATTAAACTCGCAAAAGAAAATTACAATATTTTTAATATCGCATGATATAGATTTTATATCGAAGCTTTGTGATTTTGTATACGTAATTCAAAATGGTGAAATTGTAGAGAAAAATTTTACATCAAAAATATTGGACAATCCACAGAATGAATATACGAAGCTACTCTTACAATCACGCAACCTTGCAGAAGTAAAATAAATCGTAAAATGAATTGTGATAAAAATCACCAAATAGAAATTTTTTTGGATTGTGAAAATATGATTGAAACGAATTTATAAAGTCAAATAATAAAGATATGAAATTAGATAAAATTACTCGAAAATTGGCGGAAGCATTTACTCATTCGATTCAATTTGCTGAAGAGCAAAATAATTCCGAGCAGACAGAAGAGCATATTATATATTCGATATTAACCGATGATTCTGGTATGGGAGAAATTTTACTTTCTCATCTTAATCTTGATAGAATAAAGTTTAAGAATTTAGCAAAACAGGCTATTACTAAATTGCCAAAGGTGCAGGGTGGGATGCATATAGAGCCTTCGAGAGGGCTTATGGCGGTGGTAAAACAAGCGGATACGATTCGAACTGAGTTGAAAGACGAATACCTGTCCACCGAGCATGTATTAGCCGCATTCCTATCTGATAGTAAAACAAATTTAAAAAGCGAATTCAATAGAGAAGGACTTAATTATAATAATTTAACTACGAGCATTCGGAATTTAAGAAAAGGTAAAACTGTTATGGACGATTCACCTGAAACAAAAATTGATACATTGAAAAAATATGCACGGGATTTGAATGAGCAAGCAAGAAAAGGAAAACTAGATCCTGTAATTGGGAGAGATGAAGAGATAAGAAGAATTATACAAGTTCTTTCTCGTCGAACCAAGAATAATCCGCTCATCATTGGCGATCCCGGTGTAGGCAAGACTGCCATTGTAGAAGGACTTGCCGGAAAAATTATTGCCGGAGATGTTCCAGATGGAATCAAGAGCAAATCCATATTTGCCCTTGATTTAGGAGCGATGATTGCGGGTGCAAAGTATCGAGGAGAATTTGAAGATCGCTTAAAAGCACTCTTAGATGAAGTAAAGAATTCAGACGGAAATATTATTTTATTTATTGATGAAATCCACACTATCGTAGGTGCAGGTGCGACAGAAGGTTCTCTCGATGCATCTAATATGCTTAAGCCTGCACTCGCTCGTGGCGAATTACGGTGTATAGGCGCTACCACGCTCAAAGAGTATCAAAAATATATAGAGAAAGACGCTGCATTAGAGAGGAGGTTTCAACCAGTTTTTGCTAAAGAGCCCACAATTGAGGAGACAATCATGATTTTGCGCGGCTTGAAGAGTAATTACGAATTGCATCACGGAATTCGAATTAAGGATTCTGCCATTATTGCTGCGGCGAATTTATCAAACCGTTATATAACTGATCGTTTTTTACCGGATAAAGCTGTTGATTTAATTGATGAGGCTTCCAGTAAGATGAGAATCGAAATGGATAGTATGCCTGAAAATATGGATCGAATGCAGAAAAAAATTCAATCCTTGAAAATAGAAAGAGAGGCATTAAAGAAAGAAAAGGATAAAGCATCTGTTTCTAGGTTAGAAGAATTAGAATCTGAACTTTCTAAAAATGAAGAAGAATTTTCCCTTATTCAAACAAAATGGAAAAGTGAGCGTGAAAAAATTCAAAAGATTAAATCTCTTAAAGAAGAATTTGAGAAATATAAAAATTTGGAAAAGGAAGCGGAACGTAATGGTAATTTGAATTTAGTTGCAGAGATTCGTTACGGTAAATTAATCGAAATTGATAAAGAGCTTTTTACGGCAAATCAAGAGTTATCGTCAGTGTATGGGCAGGATAGACTTCTTCGGGAAGAAGTTTCAGAGGAAGACATTGCAAATATCGTATCTCGATGGACAGGAATTCCTGTAAGTAAAATGCTACAAGGCGAGAAAGAAAAATTACTTCATATGGAAGATGCATTAAAGGAGAGAGTGGTAGGACAAAATCACGCTATATCACTGTTATGCGAATCGATTCGAAGATCGAGAGCCGGGCTCAGTGATGGAACTCGACCAACTGGTTCTTTCTTATTATTAGGTCCTACGGGAGTTGGTAAAACGGAAACTGCTAAAGCTTTAGCTGCTTTTTTATTCGATGATCCAGCGGCAATTGTTCGAATAGATATGAGTGAATACATGGAATCGCATTCGGTTTCCAAATTAATCGGAGCGCCACCTGGCTACGTTGGTTATGATGAAGGTGGGCAGCTAACGGAAGTTATTCGCAGAAGACCTTACAGCATAATATTGTTAGATGAAATTGAAAAAGCACATAAAGATGTTTTCAATATCTTCTTACAGTTGTTTGATGAAGGTCGGTTGACCGATGGAAAGGGAAGACTCGTAGATTTTAAGAACACAGTTGTTATAATGACTTCCAATATTGGCACTTCGATATTACAGGAAGATATTACGATAGAAGAAAAGGAAAGACTTATTGACAGAGAATTGAAGAAACAATTTAAGCCAGAGTTTTTGAATCGCTTAGATGAGATTGTTATTTATAATCGAATCGATGAATCTGTGCTAGAAAAAATCGTTGAGATTCAATTGAAGGAATTGTCTGAGCGATTAAAGAATAGTGGTTTAGAAGTAAAGTATAGCTCCGAGCTAAAAAAGCATCTTTGTCAAACAGGATTTGATTCAGAGTATGGGGCACGACCACTCAAGAGACTCATTCAGCGCGAGCTTGGTAACTCTTTAAGCGAATTTATTTTGAAAGGAAATTACCAGCAAGGCACAAAATTGATAGCAGACTATAAAATGGGAGCTATTGAGTTAAGTTTTGATTCAAATTGAATTCTCCCGACTTAATTTGATAATCGGGAGAGTTGGTTGGGACTAAATTAGTATTGAACAGTAGCTAGAAAAAGCTCTGATTGTTCCATTTTGAAAACTTTTGATGCTAATTGCTTGAATTCTTCCGTAGGTTCAAGTAAACCAAGTTCTACTTTGGAAAGAAAAGGAGTAGAAACTTTTAGTTTTTTTGCCATGTCATACTGTTTGATTCCCATTTCTCTTCTTTTTGCCCAGAGCTTATTTGTAAGTCCAGTGCTAAATTCAGGAAAAATTTCTTCAACAGGGTGATCATTAAAAAGCTTTTCAAGGGAAGTTTTAAGAAATTTTGCAACATTTACCTTAAACCTCTCTGTCGGTTCCTGGCTATCAGTTTCAATTTTTGATAAGTAACTAGGGGACACGCCAAGTGCTCTCGCCATATCATACTGTTTGATTCCTCTTTTTTTTCTAAGCATGTAAATATGATTTTTCATGAATGTTAACCTCTTCGGCATTTATACTAGACTTGTTTTTTAATTCAAGAAAATATTTACAAAATAATAAGTTTTTGATAAAAAAAAATTATTTACTAATCGCAAAATGCAAGATTTGATAAAAAGATATGAAAAATAAAAAATTTACTAGAAAAACAAGAGAATATTAGTTTATTCTAATATTCTCTTGTTTGCAAATTGCAAAGAGGGGAGTTAGACTGAGCCGGCTTTTAACTTGTCGGTATGAATTTTTAAATGATAATCTGACTTTAGCTTCTCAATTTGTTTCTGCATTTCCCCTTTGATTTTGGCAGTGCGAAGTTCTTCTCTAATTTTTTCTTTTACCTGATCGAAAGGCATTGGATCTCTTTTATTTGGATTCGACTTTGATGGGCTAGAATAAGCATAAAGCTTTCCAGCCTCATAGGTATCTTTCAATTCTTGCTCCGAAATTGGTGCTTGTAAGTCCTGTAAATCTCTTACGAAGAACGACCATGAAATATTCTTTTTCCAAAGCGATAGGCTACTTTCAAACTTTTCAGATGACTTCAAGTTTTTTACTTCAGCATTATCAGATAGAAGAGTAATTGGTAAAATGGCTGAATTAAAAAAATAAAGAAGTTCTTTCGTTGGCGGCGAATAGCTATTAGGCTTCATATTGACTTTTGCATATTCACTTTTTATATCTGCGATCGTATAGGTCTTATCTCCTTTTGTATAAATGGGAGTAGTGTCTACGAGTTCGCCTTCCGAGAGTGTTGACATTTCTTTTGAGAATTGAATACCACTTTCTTTGGAGATTTTTTCATATTCTTCATTCCAGATTAAAGCCTGTAACTGTTCTTTGTATCTATCTCCAATCATCTTTGCTTCTTTTTCTAGTTTAACTTCATCTCCTATGTAATAATCAGCTAGTTGTTTTTGATCATCTGCTGCTGTTGCTTTAAAATCTTTAGCCAGTGTTTGAAACTCTTTAAACTTCTTAGATAGATAGGATTCCAAATCTGCTGCTTTCATTTTCTTTACTTCAATGATGCGGTAGACAAATAAATCTCCATTGAATTCTTTTTTGGCAAAGGTTTGTAGCAGATTACTCTTATAGGATTCGATCAAAATTTCACGGAGAATATTTTCTTCAGAGCAATTCATACACTGAGGCTCTAATAGTCCGCTGATAGGTCTACGTCCTTCTTCTTCTGTTTCTTTGGAAACATAGGCATTGATTTCTTTATCTGACTTTAATTTTTGTAAATCACTTAGAACACGATCTGCCTTAACAGAATTTGGATTTCCATTTGCATCTTTTTTTATGTAGAGCATTTGACCTGATACTAATTCCATTTCTTTGGATTTGAGTCCTTTCTCTATAAAGTTTTTTCGATAGAGGTTAACTAAGAGTTGCTTCTCTTTTAGAGCAAGAATAGATTTATAAATATCTGTGTTTTGATGACCTTTTTTATTTGTTTCGATTTCTACAATAGATTGAACTGCGATAGTTTCTAAAACCGAGGTTTGATATTTTATTGCAGTAGTATTATTGTCTATAGCCAATTCGTGATTGGGATAAAATTCCCTAAACTCTTTTCTTTTGACAATGCCACCATCAAAAATGGCTAGCTCTTCTTCTCCTGATCTGCATGTAGCAAATAAAGAAGCAATTAATAAAATAATAAATATTCTTTTCATAATGTTTTAATACCTGTGAACCTTTCTCTCTTTTTTTTGCGGAGGTGACTCCCTATTTTCTTGGTTTTTATTTTCAATTGTTGGAATATTGGTTATATCTTCGATTAAATTCTTGAAGCTTTTTTCTTCTGATTGGTTTCTAATGTAAATAGATTTTGGTATGTCTACTTCCAAATCTAGAATAGAATCTTTTATGGATTTTAATTTCAAAATTTCATCTGAAATGCTCTTTTTTAAAGTATAACTATAATCTCGGTTATCGCTAATGGTTTGATTTGTTTTGCTCAATTCATCGATATCTCTGTCTATTGCTGAAAACAATTTTAGGACATCGGTAACTTTAATTTTAACAAACTCTTTCATAGCTAAATTCGATGATTGTTTTACCAATCAATCTAGCAAGAATGAAAAGACCTAGCGATTAATTTTTTAATGTTTAGAAAATATATATTTGTATTTCAAAGGTAAATTTTTTTGGATGTTCCTATGAGCTTACATGAAATTGAAGTGCAGGTCGAGAAAATTGACAATATTTTCGTGATGCGACTAGAAGGGTCGATTTCTTCTTTTACCTACAAGAAGTTTATAGAGGAAGTCAGAAAGTGTAATCGTAAGGGTGGACTTATCATTGATATGGAAGAGGTTACTGCCATTTCCTCGATGGGTATCGCTGCTCTTAAGGAAATCAGCGATATGAGTTATAAGTCAGGAAATAAAATCGTATTCCTAAATCTATCAATGAACGTTAAGCAATCGCTTCAAATGGTAGGGCTCAGTAAAGTGTTCAATGTCGCGCCGAATGAGGAGCTGGCAATGAAGATGGCATCTAAACCAAGCAGGTAATAAATGGGTATTTTTAATTACAAAAGAAAACTTTTTCATCTATTAGGATTTATTCTTCCTTATTTGTATTATATTGATATTTTTAAGGATGCTTTCGGCTTAACAAATGCATCGAGAGCAATTATTTTTTCCATTCTCATGTTTCAGGGATTGGTCTTAGTCACAACCGAATATCTAAGACTAAAAAACCTATCTTTTAAAAAATGGTTTTCTGAAAACTTCGGAGCGCTTATGAAGAAGGAAGAAGAAACTAGAATGAATGCGACTATTCCCTATATGCTCTCTAATGCAATTGTAGTTTTATTCTTTCCACCTGAATTTTATTTTTTCGCGGTCGGTTTTTTACTGATTGGAGATCCTGTCGCTGCTTTCTTCGGAGCGAATTATGGCAAATACCGATTCTACAACGGCAAATCCTTAGTTGGCGTTGTATCCTTTATTATTGCAGCTTGTCTTGTTGGTCTTCTTTTTATGCTAATTTTTCAAAATACTAAAGAAGGATCTTTATTTGCCCTTTTCACTCAAAATGGACTCAATTACAAAGCACTGATCGCAGTCCTACTGTCAGCTATCGTTTCGGGGCTAACAGAGTTTTTCTCCGGTCATGCCTGGAATGGGTTTTTAGATGATAATCTTACTATTCCACTGGCGGCAGCGTTTACTCTAGCGGTCGCATTTGTTCTTTTATTTGGAATCAATGTAAATGAAATCTTTTTTCCCGTGATGGATTTGTATAAATAGAGTTGTCGAAAAATTATTAAATTTGTCATGGTGAGGCTCTCGAATCCATGACTTTATTGAGTAAAGTCGCCCTTCGCTCAGTGCAAGTAGCCTCAGGGTGACAATGGTTTAATGTAAAAACTCAAATTCTTTACAAACACGCTAAATTTTTTCAATGTTCTGTCTAGCTTTGGCAGAAAGATAGGAATCCAAAATATTTCCAGAAAGCGAAATCTTTCTGGATAATCCCCATTTGGCGCGAACACGGTCTCTAATTTCTGAGCATAAACGAACATTGTCTTTTTCAATTTCTTTAAATCTAAAGCCGGCAATTTCTTTTAGAAGTAAGTCTACTCGCAGGGAATAAAGATAGTCCAATATTTCTTTTAAATATTTCATTCGATCTTTTGTATTTTCATCTCCCAGGATAGAAATTCCCGTGAAACCCATAAGGTTAATATAAAAGTTTATAATCTGTGTGTTTAAGATTTCAGATTTAAGTGGATGTTCTCTTAATTCTACTTTGTATTTTTTTACGAGAGCAGTAGGAAAATAATCGTAATACAATTCGGGGAAGTCTTCGATATGGAAAAAATTTTCACGAATAGACTCGTTGTATAATTCCATTTTAGCATAGGAAAGCAAGACGCAAAGGACAGGCTTCGGAATTCCCTTTGTTTTGCGATTTCCATTTTTCCCAATCCACTACAGTAGATGGAATTTTTTCTGTTCCCGGGTGAAGTATTTTCTTGGAAATCAAGCTTTGAGATCCCTTAATAAATGAATCCCAGCCCTTAACTATGGACTCCGCATAATCAGTGTCTACCCCAAGGCTTTGTAAAGAATTATCCATTAATACATTCTTACAAACTTCATTTACAATGTCTTTTAAATTGTCATCTCGCT
The DNA here is from genome assembly GCA_016708435.1 of Leptospiraceae bacterium. Taxonomy (NCBI): domain Bacteria; kingdom Pseudomonadati; phylum Spirochaetota; class Leptospiria; order Leptospirales; family Leptospiraceae; species Leptospiraceae bacterium. Next base: position 150,176 of record JADJFV010000003.1, read on the forward strand.
CTTCGTCATTTGCGATTTGTCCTATTTCTTCTAAATGAGAAAAGAAAATTTTAAGGTTCACTTCATGGTCGGATAAGTCAACTCCTGCTGAATTGTCTAATGCATCTGTGTAGATGTTTCCACCCTTTAACGCATACTCTATTCTTCCGAGTTGCGTAAAACCAAGATTACCCCCTTCGCTTACCACTCTTGCGCGTAGCTGAGAACCATTGATTCGCACATCATTGTTGGAAGGGTCTCCTACTTTGGAGTTTTCTTCTGATTCTGATTTAACATAGGTTCCAATGCCACCATTGTATAGTAAATCAACGGGAGCTTTTAGGATGGCAGAGATTAAAGCTGAGCCGGAAAGGCTATTTTCTGTTATCCCCAAAACCTTTTGAATCTCAATAGAAATTGGAATGGATTTTTCTGTCTTTAAGAATACGCCGCCGCCTTGGGACAAAAGCGAAGAATTATAATTATCCCAACCAGAGGATTTCGAATTGAATAATCTTTTTCTTTCTTCAAAGCTTTTTTCTAAATCGGGGTTTGGATCTAGAAAAATATGCTTATGATTAAATGCAGCGACTAGTTTAAAAGCCTTTGAGTGAATGAGTCCATTTCCAAAAACATCTCCTCCCATATCACCAATACCCACAACTGTAATTGGATCTTTTAAATAATCAATATCCAGGTTACGCAGATGTCTATCTGCTGTGACTAATGCTCCTTTTGCGGTGATTCCATACTCTTTATGTGAGTAGCCTCGCGAGCCACCGGAGGCAAATGCATCTCCAAGCCAGAAATTTTCTTGGATAGAAATTGCATTGGCTGTATCGGAAAGCTGTGCTGTGCCCTTATCAGCCGCCACAACTAGATACGGATCAAAGTCATCGTAGGCAAATGGTCCTGCGATATCTGCAAAGAAAAGTTTATCGCTAGCCTTTCTGTTATCGGTTAAAGAGAGTAGGGAAGCGACATACGCCTTGTAAGCCTCCACCATTGACAATTCACTTTTTGCATATTGATTTTTACTTAATACAAATCCTCCTTTAGATCCGACGGGCACGATAACAGTATTCTTCACCATTTGAGTTTTCATTAGAGATAGTATCTCTGTTCTAAAATCAGAAGGTCTATCTGAAAAACGAAGTCCTCCTCTTGCGACAGCACCCCCGCGTAAATGAATTCCTTGAAATAAAGAGGAATAGACAAATATTTCTCTAAATGGGCGAGGCAATGGAAGGCTAATTGGAATGGAGCTATCTATTTTGTATGCAACGGCTACTCTATCTAATCCGCTTTGCTTACCAAAGTTTTTTTCGACACGAGTTCCAAAGAAATTTGTTCTTAAAATGGCTAGCACGGCAGTGCGAATAGAATTTAGAACTTCGTCTTCGCGAATTGTTTTCGCCTTATCTGCTAGTTCTTTTGTTATAGATTCTTTACGCATTATACCTTCTTTAAATTTGCAGTAGAAATACTTCCAAACCTCTTCCGAGAATTCAGGGTATGTTAAAAGTATCTCATTAAAATCGCTGGCATTGAAAGAAGGATTCGTTTGTAAGCAATACTCACGGATTGATTTTAAAAATAAAATTCCATTTGAATCCAATTTGGTTTTTAAGATTAACGCCGATAAAGAATCAACTGACAATTTTCCTTGCATTGTATAGGTAAGTGCATTTTTTAATCGTTCATATAACTGATTTGTATTTGGAAAAGTGTCAAAAAAGAATTCTGTTTTAGAATAGATTTTTTCATTGCAGGTAAATCGATAAACTCTTTGAGAAATCGCAGATAATCCAAATGAGCTTAATGCATTTACCCACATAGATAAATTGAATTCTTTTTCTCTTGTAACGGCTTCTACTAGAGTTGCATTTGTGTTAGTTTCCTCAATATTAAAAATTACTCTCGCACCATTTAGTCTTTGGACTAAACCCAAATCGTAAACTGCCTTCTCCGGATCATGCGTTGCAATATAATCCTTTCTAAATTCTATCTTATTCGGGAAAGGAGTTTCCTTAAAACGATCTTCCCATTTTGTTTTAATGATTTCAATCCAGGGTCTAAATAAATACTCTATTTGGGAGCTAATCTCGAATAGCTTCTGCTTTGAATTCTGATTGGATCTGATTAAATGGTAACATTGAACGGAATTCGTAAGTAAAATATGATAGGATTTGACATTAGCCTCTGGTAGAATATCTCTTACAAGATTTTCTGATTCACTAAGCTTTGATTCAAGCCAATTCTTCTCCGGAATTGTTGTTAGAATCAGTGCGAGATCTTCGTTTATTAGAAGTCCATTCGAACGGTTTTCTGTTTTTAGAGATTGTTCAATGATTACTTTAAATAAAGAGAGGTAAGCTAATTCAGGCATAAGGAATAAAATTTCCACAGGAAGAGAATTAAAGATTCTGCGAACCGTTCGTCCAAGGCCTGAAGAGTATTCGATATTTTCCTTTGATAGAAATTCTTTGAATCGGTCAGAGAAAAATGGAATTTCAATTATACCAAGAGTCTGGGCATGTAAGGTAAAACTTCCTAGAAAAAGAATTTTAAAATCTTTGTGAATTAAGCAAATACAAAAGAATGGATTGTCACCTAAGAAGCTCTCCGTTTGTGTTTCCTTACATTCCAGTAAAATTGTCTCGGATTGAGTTTTTAAATTGGTAAACCATTCGAGATAATTATTATTATCCGCTACAACTCCATATTGCTCAATCTCTTTGCCTGACTTTTGTATGCAAGCACCTTCCCATACCAGACCTTTTTTTAAAAGCCAATCTATTAATTGCGATTTGTCGGAAAGTCTAATGTTTGGAATAGATTCTAATCTTTCTTTAAAAATCGAAAATTCTGAAATCAGTTTTTGAATTTTTTTATAGGAAGAATGAACAGCAGTTTTAACCTGATCAATGATTGTTTTTTCTTTGGTTTGAATTTCAATATAGTAAAATTCTTTTCCTTTTTCGGGATGAAAGTGAAGACTTCGATTGATTGGAAGATTTGTTTTATGAAAGAGCGAACGAATATTAGCCGCAAAGAAAGGCATCGAATTGCAAACAATAACAATGCAATGTAAATTAATTCTTAGAAGTGGATCATCTATTTTTAAATCGTAAGATTTGGTAAATACCGGAGCAGTCGCATTCGATTCTTCAAAGCATTGCCACAATTCAGCTTGTAAAAATTCTACTTCGTTATTCAAATAAAAATCTAAGTAAATACTACCTATTGATTTGTTAAATGCCTGTATGAATGTATTTGTAATTGTGCTCATAAATTAGTCCTTTCGTGCGAATCTTAAACAGAAAAATATCTGAATAGGGTTTTTTGCAAATCCTAATTAGCGAACCTTAAAAATTTTTAAACGAAACTAATCCTCTTCGCTTGTATCATCTTCTACTTCGAGAAAGGCTTTAGTTGGATTTTCTTTTTCATAATAAACAATGACTTCTTTGCCTACTGGATAAGAATTTGTAATAGTTTCTGCTTTTGCTTGCGAGTTATAGGCGTTATTCCAAAATCCAATTCTTTCTGCCTGATACATTTTCCCATCTACTTCATACTCATACTCGACACGGGGGTAAAAATCATTATGCCCCTTGTAAACACTTCTGTATTTATGTTTTTTCTCGACATAGGATTTTATAATTATTCCCGTGACTGATTGCATTTCTGATTTTTTAGGTCCAAAGGTAATACAAGAAAGAAAAAAGAACAAGCCCAAAAGAGATATCCGATCCAAATATGATGACATGGTTTATTCAACTTTATGAAGCTTAAATGTCTGCTTAATGTATTTGCGGGCTTCTTTGGCAGAGTAAGATTTTCCATCGATCGTAAATCCGGTCACTTTCTTTGACAAAATATAGAGTTCATGCTTTGCTCTAGAAGAAGCGGTATATAAGAGTTTGCGCCATGCTTCGGAATTGATTTCAGAAAAGTCAACATCTACAAGCAATAAAATATCTGCTTCCAGCCCTTTAAATTTACGAATGGTTGTTTTTTGAATTTGCTTCTTAATTCTGTCTCTTGTAACAGGTATATTGTGGATAAACGAAAGTTGCCCTAAATAAGACGAGTCCATTGCAATGGTGGTAGCTAGTATGATTTGTTCGGGGAAAATATTCTCTTTAGATATTTTTTCACTTACAATAGAAATAGTATTAGTAAGTAAATCTCTATTATCCACACATTCAATCCAAGTAGGTTCTGGTCCTTCAATTTCATTTTTAAACTTTAGATTTTCGATGCGAATAAAAGAATTTGCAGTTATCGCAATTTGCTTTGTGTTTCGACAATTATTTTTTAAGACTAGTCTGCATTCAGCTTCTCGTAACCACTGAGGTAAAGCGGATGCCTCCTTATGAACCATTTGGCTCTTATCGTAATATACAAAGAATTTTCCGGGGATTGATGTTTCAAGAGCGGATAACCACTCTTCGTCGAAGTCTTGTCCCTCGTCTATAATCATATGAGAATAGGGGAGAATCACTTTCTTGGAAAGTATGTCTTCAATAAATTTGCTTGCTCTTTGTCTTTTCTCAACTAAGCTGTGCTCGTAAATTTCTGAAAGTCCAAAGAAACTATGCACTTGAATGTTTGTATCGTATTTAAAGTGTTCTTCTGTGATATTTTTTTTAAGTAAAGAGTTGTAGACTAAAAATAAAACCTTTTCATTATTTATGGCAAGTCTTCTTGCATGTTCAACGGCTAATATCGTTTTACCGGTTCCGGCACCTCCCCCGATGACAGCGCGATCTTGCTCTTCTAGAAAATCTAACAATAGAGACTGTTCTTTCGTTAAACGTAAAAACTGCTCTTCTCTAACTTCCATATCCCATTTTTGTACGGGGACAAGTTTGAAATAAGGATTGAGCCATTTTTTAATATTCTCTCTAGAACTTTCAGATAGACTTATATGCAAGTGAGCATTGTAATACTGAAAGACATGATCAATTCCTTTGTTGATGTTAGGCAAATTGGAATTATCCAGTATAAAATCTCTTTTTAGATAAGATGGTAGATTAGCCCTCTGAAAAATGAGTTGGGGAAAAAATAGACAGGTATTAATTGGGCACTTCTCGCCGCGTGGGAGTCTTCTCTCTAAGATTTGTTTTAGAATATAAAATTTGGATTCTTCTGCCTGGAAGTAGGGGTTTTTATGCATTAGCCGACGGCGACCATCGAATCCAGTTTGAAACCATTCTTCGTTTTCGATAGTGATCTCGCCGGACTTTACTTCGATTACTAGAAGTCCACGGCTCGGATCATAAATTAGAAAATCTGCTTCTCCTTGTTTATGGAAGGATTTATTTTCTTCTTCTGTCCAGGCAAAAGAATGAAATACCATATAATTATCAGGTAGAGTTCTAAAAGCATCATAGACTATTTTTTCTCCCATACTTCCGTGAAAGTCTTTGGGTAGGGGAGGAATGAATTCGGGCATATGGAAATTAAATTAAATACGCCCTTTCAAATCAAGCAAAGAAAAATCTCTTAGAGAACATAAAAAAGCACTGTAATGTAGTGGCATCCTGCTCCTCCCAATACGAAACCGTGCCAGATTTCATGGTTGCGGGGAATTGATTCTTTCAAATAGAAGAATACTCCGCCTGTATAGAGAAGACCCCCTGCGGCTAACCACAATAAACCTTGCGGATGAAATGTAGTTATTAAATTTTTAATGTCGAGTAGAACTGTCCAACCTGCGGCAAGATAAATCATGGTAGAAAGAAAATCAAATTTTCCAGTAAAGAAAATCTTAACCACAGTGCCAATGACTGCGAGTAACCACACAATGCTTAAAATGATTGGTCCCATTCCATCTCGAAAATTTACAAGGATGAAGGGAGTATAAGTTCCGGCGATTAAATAGAATATGGCGATATGATCTAATTTTTGAAATAAATCTTTGGCTTTGCCTTCTCTGGAGTGATATAAACTGGAGACCGTAAATAATGCTACCAAGCTTATGCCATAGATGAGTGAACTTAGAATTTTCCAAAAATCGTTTGTGGCAAATGCGAAAAATAATAATATTCCAGCTCCTATTAAACTCATACACGCACCCATTGCGTGTGTATAAACATTGACCTTTTCTTCTTTTGTCATAAATCCTCTTTTACAAATAAGATGCATAAAAATAGGAAAGGTTGCTGACTTTGGAAAAAAATTCCATTATTAAAAATTTTATTTAAAAATTTCATTATTCGATTTAGCATATTATAGTTTCCTTACTTCACCTCACCCCGATTTCTTCGGAGTTGAGTTGCTTAGTTTTAATGTCTTCCTTCTTCGCTTTTGCTTCCCTCACCCCAACTTTTTCGTTGTTGCGGTATATTGCTGTATTCCACCTCTCCCAATGGAATAGAGAATGATATCTGTTATGCGCTTTAAGCAAGATTTTATTTAGTTCAGTTAAAATCACTTTCGTGAACAGCGAATCGAAACTCAACTGAAATTATTTTTTATCAAAAATATTTTTTAAATAATCCACCCATCGCTTAACGCTCACCAGCAGCCAAGCTATACAGTTCGACAGTTTCGTGGCTCTAATGCGTAATAAAGGTATATTTGCTTATTGGACTGACGGTTAAGAGGCTAATACGGTGTTTACGCTTCGTATAAGCTGCGTATAAGATGACGTTTTACCAAATATAGGTTAGCTATGGGTTCAAAGATAGACTCACAATAGGTTCCCTATGCCCCTCTAACCTATATTTGAAGTATAGGAGAACCCATTCCTACCCTATGTTATGTGCATCGTCTTCTTATACGATGGTAAAAGGAAGTAGAATGCTTTTGTATAATGTGGAAAATATTTTCTGATTATTTGCTTGACGATAGTGAAAAATGTCTTATAGAATAATTTAAAATGATTCTCTTTGTTTAAAGACTGTCGCATAATCGGCATTATCCTGCATAGTCCTTGCGACATGCGATTAGAGCTCTTGAACAATCTTCGCATAATCGGCATTATCCTGCATAGTCCTTGCAGACTATGCAGAAAGATATTACGCTCCGTTGGAGCTTAGCCCCAACGGGGTGACATACCTTTCGGCATGGAAGCAAGCCCTTGCCGATGTATTTGTAAAGAATCAGCTTAAAGTATATTAGAAATAAAAAGGAATCTTCTATGAAAACAATCTATCGCATAATCAACATTATCCAATTACACTGCATAGTCCTTGCAGACTATGCAGGCAGATATTACGCTCCGTTGGAGCTTAGCCCCGAGTGGGGCGCAATACTCTCGGCATGGGAGCAAGCCCTTGCCGATGTAATTGTAAAGAATCATCTTGAAGTATACTAGAACTAAAAAGGAGTTTTTCTATGAAAACAACGTTTCGCATAATCACAATTACTATACTGTCATTATCCTTTGTCACTGAAATCACTGCTGACCCTACATCGGATCTGCTCAATGCAGCGCATAATGGCGATTATCTAAAAACAGAGACAGCGATAAAAGCGGGGGCTGATGTGAATGCGAAAGGTAACGATGAATATCCATTCCTCGGAAGAACAGCTCTCATGATAGCGTCCGAAAAAGGTCAACTAGAAATTATAAAGCTTCTCATCCAAAACAATGCTGATATAAATGCAAAGGATAATAAGGATAAAACGGTTTTGATGTATGCTTCTAAAACCAATTCTAGTGAAATCATTCAACTTCTTTTAAATAGTAATGCAGATTTGAACACATTTCAAACAACTGATTCGGAAATTAATTTTAAAAAATTTATGGTACATCTAAGCATTGTCTATCTTTTGCCCGAAAAGGAAAAAAAACAATGTCTAAATGAATTGCTTATTAAAATGGATGCCCGGAAAAATGAGTATCATGGATTTTATTTTACATTTCAATGGTTCATTTTAAAAAGTATTGGTGACGAAAGTAATACTAAGAAAGCAGATGAATTATTTAAACAAACGAAAATTATTTCCTTAAAAGATGATTCGATTGGTATTCATAAAAATTTATTCTACTTATTGGTAAAATATTATTTTCTACAAAATCAATATGAAGAAGTAAAGCAGGTTTCATTTTTTTTAGATTTATTTTATAAAGAACAGTTGGCAAGAGAAAAAGAACTTTCTGAACTTGTTTACAAAGCATTGGAATCCAAAAAAGAATTCACAGTTCTGCAAACTCCAAAGAGCAGTAACCCAATCCTTACGATTCAAAATGGTCATAGTGATGAAATAAAGAAAATTGTCTTTTCTAGTGTTTCTAAAAATTTTATATCTCTATCAAATGGTGAAATAAAATATTGGGATATTGATGGAAATTTGCTATGGAGTCAATCAGTAGACGGTGACATGATTCGAAGTATATCAATTAATGATACGTATATTTCAATTCTTACTAAAAATAGATATTTATCTCTTTTGAATAACCAAGGTCATAATTTATTTCAATTAAAAAAAGACGATGACTTGTCAGAAGAAGCAGGCTTATATTGCGACTCTTCAAAAATTTTCTTAAATGATGATATTGGATTAGATATTTCTAAATTATCAAAGATAGGAATATCTAATCCTCCGAAAGAAAATTCAGATAACTTCAAATAATTATTGCTATCTTGATTTCAAGTTTGCATTTCAGCCAGATTTTCTAATGCATTCGGAAGAACGAAAAAAAATAGATAAACTCGATGAGTTTGAAAAAAAATATAAAAATCGTTTAGATTATAGAATTAAAGAAATATCAACGGATGGGAAATACATTGTCTATGCAGGAAATACGAATCCCCGTAATGTCACAAATCAGGACTTTGAATCATCAATTCTAATATTTAATTCAGAAAAGAAAAGATTTATAAGAAATATTGAAAATCATTCCAGACCTTTTTGGAACTCTGCATTTTCTCCCGATGAATCAACAATTATTGGAGTTGGAACAAATAAAAATATCTCAATATGGAACACAAAAACAAAGGATTTTTTTCAATCAATTCTCGCTCATAAAAATCCAATTGCTTTTTTAGAAGTCTCTCCAGATGGAAACTCTTTTATAACCTCCTCTGGATTTTATAATACAGAGATAAAAGAAGAAAAGCCAGAATCGCTTGTGAAGGTATGGAACTTTTCAGGAAAATTATTACATTCTTTGGATACAAAAAGCACAGTAGATTCTATTGATTATTCCCCAGATGGAAAGCTATTAGCTGCGTCCACTTGGAATGGAAATTCTATTGTATGGGATAAAAACGGAAAGAAAATATTAAATGAAAAAGATTTTGATAAGATAAATCGTAAAATCAAATTTTCTAAAAATGGAAAATACCTAATTTCAATGGCAGATAATACTAAGTTTGCAATTAGAGATGAACGGTTGAATAAAATTAAAATAATAGAACCTTGGAATTCAAAGTATAGTTTTTATTTTGAATTCCAAGAAAAAGATCAATTACTTGCGTTTCAACGGGAAAGAGGAAAAGTTATAATGATATATAATCAAGCCACTAATGAAACTAAAGAATTAGAGGACTGTTATGGTTTGTTTAGTTTTTCATTTGAAAAGAATTATTTTATGTGCAGTGGGAAAAATGGTATAAACCTATTTGACTCAAATTTAAAACTAGTTTCTATAATTGGAGAAAACGTAGCCTTTACTGATCCTTCAAGAAAAGCTTTTTACTTTTTCAATAAAGATACAAAAGTTGTATTTTCAGGAAAAGACTCTGCTTTGTATATGTATGAAATTCCTTCTGGAAAATTAATTAAAAAAATGGATGGTCATACGAATAATATTTCCAGAATTTCCATTTCAAAATCTGAAAAATTTATTCTCACTTCTTCCATCGATGGAACCTTAAAAGTTTGGAATGCGGCAAATGGGGATTTACTTATTACCTTGATGGCTTTCAATGATGGAACAAGCATTGTTTATACTCCTGACGGGAGGTTTGATTTTTCCAACAAAAAAGCTCTTGACTATGTAAGCTTCAAATCTCCTTGCATACAGAATGGTTTCCTCGACCTCCAAGACTTAATGAACGACTACTACGTGGACGGCTTATTGGAATTAGTCACCAACAACAAGTTCAAACCAAACAAGAAAAACAACCTCACCAAAGGAGTGGAAACAACAGCAGTCGTAAAGGCACTCTTTGAAACACAACAGTTCGTTGTATCAGAGGAAGACAACAAGACATTACAATTCCAAATAACCGAGCGGGGAAGTAAATTCGAGAAAGCGGTTGTCTATGTGAATGGAATCCAAGTAGACGAAAAGACGTTAGTCGATGGAGAGAATACAGAGGGTGTGAAGTTAGAAGATGATAGTAAGGAAGGATTCTTTAAATATCGGGTTAAGTTTGCTATACCGCTCAACTTTGGAACCAACCGAGTAGAAGTGAAGGCATATAACTCTTACAATATCCCGCAGTCCTTTCCAGCCTTTGAGATTCAACGAAAGATACCGGATAACAAAGAGTTGGCGAAACCGGATTTGTATATTCTTTCTGTGGGGATTAATGACTATAAGACAAAGAAACTGACCTTTAGTGTGCCGGATGCTAAGGCTATGGCAGATGCTTTGCAACAGGGGAAAACGGGTATTTACCACGAAGTCTTTACTAAGCTTTTAGTCGATGCTAAGAAAAAAGACATCGAAGATGCGTTAGCCGATATTGAGAAGAAAGCTAGACCGCAGGATGTTGTCTTGGTTTATTTTAGTGGTCATGGAATGAATGCATTTACGCGAGAAGGAAAGAAGCTGTTTTACTTTGTCCCTCAAGACTTTAAATGGCCTGATGACCCTGAGAATGAAAATGTCGCCCGCAATCAGGGAATTGATGCCGACTATCTAGATGAAACTTTTACTAAAATCAAATCGCATAAGCTCATTCTAATATTAGATGCCTGTCATTCCGGTAGCGTCAACACTGCCTTAGCCTCTCGCGGACAAGATAAGGAAAAAGCTACTCGCAAAGCAATGGAAAAGATGGCTAACGGCACAGGCAGATTCATATTTGCCTCTTCTTCCGGTAACGAAGAATCCCGTGAGCACAGTGAAGTAGGGCATGGTCTTTACACTCATGTCTTTCTAAATGCTCTTGGTAAAAGTAAAGACAAGAATATCACCGATGCAGATAGCATCAACAAAGACGGCTATATTTATTTGTCTGAAATTCGTTCCTACATCGAGCAACAATTCGAGGAGCAAACAGCGAAATACCTCAAAGGTGTAATTCAAACTCCACCTTCTATGTCTCTCGGTCGAAATGGAATGCATGAGCGGGTGAATGACTTTCCGCTTTTGAAGAAATGACCAGAAATAACATCGTGCAATATGCATTAGCCTACAGGGAACTGACAATGAATTTTGAAAAAAATCTTTGAGCTGTGAAATAAAAAAATCCTTTCTTCCTTGACTTTAATTTTTAAAATGAAAAAGTATAGTGAATTAATTTAAGCTATGTGAGGTCATTCATGCTGGAAAAAGGATCAAAAACTAATCCTACTGGTAACTTAATTGTATACTGCTATGTCATTGGGGAGAATCCGTTTCAACCTGGTTGCGAAATCATTGCCTCAAATGTCGTTGTTAGTTTTCTTAAAATAAATGATAATTTCCCGGTCGTGACATTTCCTCCTATTTCATTCCCATCTATTGATGAATTAAAAAAAGTTATCATTCCAAACGAAAGTATTTATGATATGGCGAGGTTGCCTGATTTTAGAATGCCCGAGGACAGGGATTCTGGAAATATCTACATTCAAGAGAGAATGGAGCAATACAACGCGTTTGTAATGAAATACGTTGAACTTTGCAAGAACAAAGAGCGAAATGTAATGCCTGATTTTAATTTTGCGGGAGTAAATGATTACTTAGAAGAACTATTAAAGATTTCTATGCAGTTTCGTTCCTCTACTGGACTTGCTCGCGACACGGTTCAGCAAAAAATTGATAAACTAATTGAAAATTTCTCCATTCGCTATCCGCAATTTGACTTAGAAAACTACAAGAATGCACTTTTCTTTCCAGGAAAAAAAGGAGACGAGTTGGCTAGTCTTTATCTGAAAAAATTTCAAGCTATAAACGATGAGAAATATGAAGCCGCATCGATTATAAAACGAAAAATTTTAGATTTAGAGACGACTGTTTAGTCAGACAATTTGTAATTTCAAATTTTAAATGACATCCTTGGGACTTTTGTTTTCATAGACTAAAACTTACTAAAAAAACGGGGTTCACTTTGGAAACGATATTATTCCACCTAATTTTTACAGTGCTATTTATCCTTGCAAATGTTGTATTTGCAAAGGCGATTCTTAATCGCGTAAGTCTTGTTTTTAGTGCACAAAAAGCTGCTTTTAACGAAGATTTTCGCGAGAATAAAAACCTTGCCTTACGGATAAAGAGCGTTATTTTCAATGTTCTTTTACAAAAGAAAAATTTTAAAGAACCGATTCGCGGTATCATGCACGCGTTCATTTTTTATGGATTCGTAACCTATCTAATACATACTACAAATCAAATGGTTGCCGGTGTATTTGGTTACTGGATGAACATAGATCAGCTTTATACGTTCTCCCTTGTTGGTCTTATCTCTGAGCATTTAAACCATGCTTATGAATTCATGGTGCAGGGAGTATCCTTCTTAGTTTTATTTGGACTGGGATTTTTTGCCTGGAGAAGATGGATTGCTCAGGCAAAGGGACTTGATGTTCATTCACCTGCATCAGCTATCGTTATCGGAATGATTGGAACTCTTATGGTTTCGACTCTTCTTGGGGAAGGTGCAAAAGCAATTTCTGATACTTATTCAGCCCATAGCAATCACAGCTTCATTGCTACCGGAATTGGTTCCATCATGCAGAACATGGGAGTCGATGGTGAGCGTGCGAATTTGATTTATCAGATTATGTGGTGGATGCATATTTTAACTGTGTTTACCTTTATGCTCTATGTTCCAACTTCAAAGCATGGACATTTAATCTATGCTCCTATGAACTTCTTCTTCGTAACGGATACCCCTAAAGGACAACTATCCAAATTAAACCTAGAAGATGAAAACGCTCTTTGGGGAGCAAATAAAGTGCAAGATTTTCCTTGGCCTTCTCTTATGGATGGGCTTTCTTGCATTGAGTGTGGACGTTGTCAAGTTCAGTGTCCTGCTAACAGAACAGGAAAAGTTTTAAATCCAAAATCAATCATAGTTGAATTAAAACATGCACTTATGGATCAAATGCCACAAGTTGCTGAAGCACGTAAGGCTGGTAAAACCGCAGAAGAAATTTTAGGTCTAGAGACTAACGTCATTGGAGACAAATATATTTCAGAAGAGGCGATTTGGGGTTGCACTACTTGTTATGCTTGCGTAGAAGCTTGTCCTGTGGGTAACAACCAAGTAAACGCTATTGTAGAAATGAGAAGACATCTCGTATTAGCTGAATCTAGATTCCCTGCTGAATTACAGGGCGCATTTACCAATATGGAAAATAATTCCAACCCTTGGGGAGTTGGTGCACACACTAGAGCAGACTGGGCAGAAGGTCTTGGTGTAAAAACTATGGCTGAAGATGCTAATGTTGACGTGCTCTATTGGGTAGGTTGTGCGGGAGCGTTTGATGAAAGAAGTAAGAGCACTGCTCGTTCTTTTGTAAAGATTCTCCAGAAAGCGAATGTTAATTTCGGAATTTTAGGAACCGAAGAAAATTGTTCCGGTGACTCTGCAAGACGCGGTGGAAATGAATATCTCTATCAAACTCTTGCTCAAGCAAACGTGGATACAATGAACAAATACAATGTGAAAAAAGTTGTCACAGCTTGCCCGCATTGCTACAATACGATTAAGAACGAGTATCCGCAGTTTGGTGGCAACTTCGAAGTGGTTCACCATAGTGAATACATCAATCAGTTAATCTTTGATAAAAAAATCAATTTAGATATTACAGCCGAAGACACAAAACAAGCATTAACCTACCATGATCCATGCTATCTTGGTCGATACAATGAGGGCTATGAAAATCCTAGAGCGATTGTAAATGCTGTATCTGGAAACAATTTAACAGAAGCAGTTGACCATCACTCTAAATCTCTTTGTTGTGGAGCAGGTGGAGCGCAGATGTGGATGGAAGAGCACGGTGAGCGTGTCAATGTTAAGAGAACCAATCAACTTCTAGACACTGGTGCTAGCACGATTGCAGTTGCTTGTCCTTTCTGTATGACAATGGTAACTGATGGTGTGAAAGCTGCCGGCAAGACAGAAGAAGTCAAAGTGCAAGACATTGCAGAACTAGTAGCAGCTAAGATGAGTTAGTCGTAACTAGATAGTAAAGATTGCATTTATGATAGATTATATCTATCATAAATGCAATTTCAATCCATTATCCTTTAATAAAGTTTCCCGAATATTCAAACCAAAATACCTAGTAGTGAAAAGGTATGCTCAAGAAAAAAACTGAATCAAACGCAAATTATATTATCCAATTAAACTAGTCTTTTTAAAACTAGTTAATCAATCTTACTCTTCAAATAATAATTTTCGAAGTAGGTAATGAAGCAAAAGTATTTGTAAAAGCATAATAAAAGAAATTTTTGACAGGATTCGCAAGATTAACAGGATTGTAAGTTTTATCATGTAAATCCTTTTAATCCTTTCTAAGAAAATTTACAATTATATTTGCTTGAGGACTTAAGAGATAGTTTAAAAGTTTTTGTGTAGTCTGAATTCTATTTTTATTCAATATAAAAGTTTTATTTTCAAATCATTTAAATGGCAAATTTAAAAATTAGTATATACATATAATATGATTTTTTCGTTTAGATTTATTTGTCTTTTCCTTTTGCTTTCGATTGCATTGGATTTATTTCCGCAATCTGAGACTTCTAATAAGGAAGGAGCCTCTATTCCTGAAACAAATAAAGAAGTGAATAAATCAGAAAATTCAAAAAACGACGAAGACTTCTTTAAGATGGAGGAAAATATTGCTTCCCCTTCACGGACTAAGGAAATCACTGCTTCTAGATTAAAAGGAAAAATTTTAGAAGCCCCGGCTTCGATGATGGTTATATCCGATGAAGATATTAAGAAGCGAGGATATACGAGTATTGATGAAATTTTTTATGATCTTCCTGGATTCGATGTATCCTTCTCAAACGGAGCGCAGTATACTAGCATTTACCAACGAGGTTATCGAACTCCATTCACCCAACGCATTTTATTTATGATTGATGGGGTAATTGACAATCACCTGTATATTCAATCTGCCGATTTTTCTAGGCAATATCCATTGACCAATATAAAAAGAATTGAAATTCTCTATGGTCCGCTTCCGCCATGTATGGACCTAACGCATTTCAGGGAGTCGTAAATATTATTACTAAAACTGGCAAAGAACAAAACAAGCCAGTCGAAGGGAAAGTTAGTTTCCAAGTCGGAAAGAATAATACTTATTCTATTGATGGAAGTGCCAATGTTCGAAGCGGTGATTTTTATGCATCTGCATCTGGTAGAGCCTTTCGAAGTGATGAAGAGGATTTATCCAGGCGGGGAGGATTTTCGAGTAGCTATTGGATTGGAAATACAGATGCCTGGGGACCTTTGCTTTTTCAAAAAGGAGCAGATGGAAGAAATCTAGGAACTTACCGTGATCCAAGTAGAGATTACGGAGCATTAGCCTCTGTAGGATACAAAGGATTAAGAGTAGGGACAATTTTTTGGGATCGAAACGAAGGCTATGGTGTGCAGTATACAGGAGAGCACTCGCAACCAAATTCAATCTGGAAAATAAATTCTAAACAAATATTTATTGAACAACAGCATGAATGGAATGAAAAGCTGAAAACGTTTTCGTTAATCCTCTATAGAGAGAGTAATACTTCCGGGAATTGGGCAGAGGCTTATCCTAATTCACCTCCAAATTCCAAAAACTCTTCCATTAGCTACACAGCCTGGAATTCTGATAATAGCAGTGTACTTACTTATCAAAACTTTGAATACAAAGCTACATCTTACTTTCAAATCCTCGGGGGGCTTAAATATGAAGGTAAGAGACTAACAAAAAATTATGATATACCCGGTTATTACAATGCATTTAGCTCTTATTCCTATTTGAATGATAGTAAAATTTTTCCAAACGGATTTGGTGTTGGATCAAGCACTGACCCTTATTATCTAAGACCTCCAGATCCTAAAAAACAAATGCCTGAATCAAATAGAATCAATACTGTAGATACAGGAGCATTTATTTCCATGATTCTTGGCTTGGATAAATTTAGACTTGTTCCTGGTATTCGTTATGATAGAAATTCCTTATATGGTCAATCTATCAATCCGAGGATAACAGGTATTTATCACTACTCCAGTCAAACAACTTTTAAAGTTTTGTATGGAGAGGCATTCAATGAGCCTTCTCCTATTTTACTATTTGGCGGATGGAATGGAAGAGCATCCAATCCTTATATGAAGCCAGAAAAAGAAAGGTCTCATGAGTTTATTGTAATGCATCAGAGGGGTCGTTTTTTTCATGAGACATCTCTTTATTATTCGCGCTATGAAAATGTAATTAAGGAAGAAGCGGAAAATGCTGGAAAGCGAAAGATTTATGGATTAGAATATAAAATTAAATCAAAGTTTAAAAACTTCATTCCCGAATCAACGCCGATTGAGACTTATATATATTATACATACACAGAATCTCTAAGCAGTATTCATTATGATCAAGTTGCCGGCAAATGGAAAGAAGGAGATACCGTTTTTGGTAGATATGAGAATCTAAATTCCGGTCTTGCCGCACAAATTCCTCGCACAGAAAGTTATACAACTCTTGGAGATATTGCAAGGCATAAAGTTCAAATTGGATTTAATTTGCCTATAGGAGATAAGTATAACTGGAATTTGCGCGGAGTCTATACAGGACCTAAAACAGTTTATTTAAGAAATGCAATTCGAGATGAGGGTAAGACTGTTAGTCCGCATTTTGTAATCAACACAGCTTTTATAATCAATTTTCAAGACCTGGGTTTTTTTACACTAAAAGTTTTAAATCTTTTAAATCATAGTTATTACGATCCCGGAATTGAAGGAGCTGATGGTGGTGATAATTATTATAGGAGAGCACAGGGCTTTCGAAGTTCTTTACTTCCTCAGCCGGGAAGATATATTCAATTGAGTTGGACATTGGAATTCTAGAAACAATATCCTTTGTTTAAGGATTAGTGGTAAATGAGTATTATCCTTTAATTTTATTGATGATATTACTGCTCGATTTACCGGTAACAAACGGAAGAATTTTAACAATTCCTCCATAGGAAATAATCGTTTTATATTCGGGCATTTCCTCGGCGATATAATCACCACCTTTTACATGAATATCAGGTTGGATTAATTCTATTAATGAAATTGGAGTTTTATCTGAAAAGATTGTAACAGCATCTACAAATAATAAGGATGCAAGCATAATACAACGATCATACTCTGTATTAATTGGTCTATTTTCTCCCTTCAAACCTTTGACCGACAAATCGGAATTAACCCCAATCCAAAGGAAGTTACCCAATTCTCTTGCTTTGGAAAGGTAAGTTAAATGACCCAGGTGAACGATATCAAAACACCCATTCGTAAAAACGATAGGTTTGGCACTCAGAGATTTTTTAAACTCAGTTATATTTTCTTGCAATATTATTTTCTTTTGAATAGTCTCGAAAATCATTCTAAGAGTTTCCTTTTTATAAGAGCCCTTTCTAATTCGTCGAGGCTAACAGTCGATGCACCCAGTTTTTCTACTACGACTCCTGCTCCAGCATTTGCTACTAGAGTTGATTCGAGTTCAGACATGCCTGCCGTTCTAAATGCAGAATAGAGGCTAATGACTGTATCCCCGGCACCAGTTACATCATAGACTTCCTTTGCAACAGTTGGAATATGAAAGATTTTCTTTAGCTTGGAACTATAAAGAGTCATTCCCTTTTCCCCTCTAGTAATCATCATGGACTCAGTAGAAAGTGTCTTGGAAATTTCAATTGCTGCTTTGGCAACTTCCTCATCGGTAATCAGTTTTCTTCCGAGGGCACCACCAGCTTCGTGATGATTCGGAGTCATGATTGAAATACCTTTGTATAAAAAGAAATGCCTAACTTGTGGGTCAACGGATAGAAATTTTTTCTTTTTTTTAGCAAGGGCAATCAGCTTAACAATCAAATCCTCATTGAAATACCCTTTATCGTAGTCAGAAAGAATTACACCATTACATTCATTTAGAGATTTTGTATAGCTACTTAGAATTTCCTTTTGTTCTTTTGGTGTTAAGGAAACGACTCTTTCCCGATCAATTCTGCAAATCTGTTGATGAGAAGCAATGACTCTTGTTTTTAAAATGGTAGGAATGTCTTTAGATTCAGTTAAATGGAGATCCTGTCTTGTGAGACCTTCTTCATGAAGTAAGGCTTTTAATTTTTCTGCCTTAATATCTAAACCACATTTAGCGTAAAATTGCGATTTGACTCCAATACTGCTCAGGTTTTTAATTACGTTTCCGGCTCCACCAAGCGTTATCTTATCTTCTTTTACAAGAACAACAGGAACAGGTGCTTCCGGAGAAATACGATTTACCTCACCGAAAAGGTATTCATCTAGAACTGCATCCCCAACGACTAAAATCTTTATCTTAGAAAAAGACTCAATTGTTTCGTAGAAATTTTTCTTTAGAACTTTCATTGATTAGTCTTAATATGATAAAACTGAAAATCGACAGTGAAAGTATTTTTTTGCTGAATATAAAACGTCTTTGATTTAATTTCAGGATTCAAAAGATATAGGTAGGAGTTTGATTTTGTTCTGAGAAAGAAATGTCCGACTTTACCCTGTAGATTGAATTCTGAAAAAAGTCTTTCCACCATTGCGTTAGCATTGGTTCTTTTCTCTTTCAAAATTCCACCACCAGCGAAAGTGAGAGAATTTTTTTCCTCCTCTTGCAAATGAAAAGCTTTGTCTTCAAAGAAAAGATCTGGAATAAAACTAGGTATTGTTTTTTGGGAAGCTACTTCAAGTAGATGAGTTGTCTCCATAAATTGATTGAATCTAGTCGCCAATCCAAGCTTTGCTATTCTAGCTTTGATGGGCTGATTCATATCGGTTGCCTGTATCTTTTGAAAATTCAACTCTTGTGCAAGTAAAGAGCGCATAAAAAGGAAGGCGAGTCCAGTGGAGGTAATGTCTTGCCTGTCTAAAAAACTCCAAGTTTCATTTTTATCTAACGGACTAAAAAAAATGTTATCGTGAGAATAAACATTTTCTGAGTGAATGTATTCCAAATTCACTATCTTTTTTTCTTGAACAAAAGGTAAGGTTTGACTCATATATTTATTTTCGGTTTAGGAAGGGGCAAAAATTGAATTCTAAGAATTAAAGGTTTTATTTTTTGGCTTTCTTAATTGTTTCCGATAATATTATTGGTAGTTTTGCTATGTCTGATACAAGTAAGAGAGTTTTAGAAAGAAGTCAAACAGGGGAATATGAATTTACTCCCTATGGAGAATTCCTATCTTATTATCACGCGCATTTACAAATTTTCAATAAATTCATACAAGAAAAGCCTATCCCGCAAAAAGAAAGGGATCAGCTCTATCAACGAATAAAAGGCTATATGGTAGCCAATGTAAAAAAGTCAGATCATTTTTTTGAGAAAATTGGTGATTTTGCTTCTTTTTTGCAAATGGATATGGAAGAGCTTAAAAGGCATTTGAATGAATCCTTCATAGAAGTTCTTACCAAAGTTCAAGATAAACTCCGTGAGCAAGAGATGGATAAACTTAGTTCTAAAAAGGACTTTGCCCATATCACTGAAGAACTTGTTTTTAAGTTAGGAGAAATCTTTCCACCGAATTGTCGTTTTGCTCTGCGCGATGGGCTCTTAGTCATAGAGAATGTTAATACTGGTGAAATAGTTAAGCCTGTTGGAATGCTCGGGGCGATCAAAGAAGAGCAGCAAAAGCACAGGAAAAGTTAGCTGCTCGAGTGGTTAATAGACCGAAAGAGCCTGTATTTGTGCCTGAAAAATCCATTTTAGTTGAAATCTTTGAAAAGCACGAAGAGACTTTAACCGGAGAACGACTCGAATTAAAGCAAGATTTTTTACCAGAAATTTCTGAGCCAGATCCAGCGGATGCAGAGCCTCCTAAGGAAAAGGGCTTGCTAGATGATGTAGAAGAGTTGGACTTTGAAATGGAAGAGGAGGAAAGACCATCCTATGATTCACAGGATACTTCTTCCAATGAACCAGGCTTATTAGATGACATAGAGGGATTTGATTTTCAAGAAACGCAGAGGACCCAAGAAGTTACCGAAGAGTCGGCACCAACAGATGATTTAATGGATTTTCTCGATTCAGTCGGTCCTAGCGAGCCTGAGCAAGAATCTGAGCCGGAGTTGGATTATCAGACAGAGCCTGAGCTACAGACATACGAAGAGCCAGAAGCAGAGGCTGAACCAGAGTCTTATAGCGAGCCAGAAATGGAAGCAGAGCCAGAGCCAGAGCCTGAAGAGCCCGATCAAGCTGAGTTATTTACTTTTAAAGAATATTCTGAGATTACAAAAAAAATACAGAACTACAAGACGTCAAGTGATACGACTGGATACAACCAGTGGATAGCTGGTGCAACTGATTTAGAGAAATGCTTTGTTTCCATAAGGGCGAATTTCAATAAAGAACAAACCGGTCAACCTGTAGATTGGCAAAAATACTTTGACTCTGTTGCTTCCAAAACTCAATTGAGGAGGGAAACGATAGAAAAATTTAAGGGACGAGTGAAGCACTTAGATTTTACGAAAGCGGTTTTAGATATTGCAATTAAAGAACTAAAAAACCAATCTCCTGAAGTCATTTCCATCTTAAAATCAGCCTGGCCTCATATTCTTGCCACTTTCTCAGACGCTCCCGATTATGATACAGTAGAGTCGAATCTTGTTTCGCTATTAGCAAGGCTTAAATCAGACTCACAAAGACTTCCAATTCAAACAATCCTAATCAAAGGTATTCAAAAGCTTAGACAAAAATTGTAGAAAGTCTGTTTCCTAAGAAATTGCCTCAACATATTGTAAGCTGGCATTTTAATTGCATGTAAAATGTCTAGTATGGAAAGGAAAAATACAATTTTGGCTGTTTTAAATCGTAAGTTTTAAATTAAGATGCTGTCATTTTCAGTTAAAAAAACAAATTTATCTTTTCAGGCATTTTTGGGATATGGAAATAACTGCATTTTTTGGGATTCGAAAGGGATCGAATGCGTTGCCGTCTCAAATTGAATAATGAATAACAAAGAAAAAAGGACGAACTATGCAAAATAATGAACAAATTTCATCTTCTGCTTCCTCATTGCCACCTGCCCAAGGTCTTTATGACCCCGCATACGAGAAAGATGCCTGTGGGGTAGGCTTTGTGGCTCATATAAAAGGCAAAAGTTCTAGAGATATCATCGATAAGGGTATTCGCCTAATGTGTAATCTAGAGCATCGCGGTGCTGAGGGCGCTGAACCAAAAACGGGGGATGGTGCTGGAATCAAAATTTCGATTCCGGATAAATTCTTTCGTGCGGTTCTTCCATTCCCTTTACCTCCGATGGGTGAATATGCAGTAGGGATGCTTTTTCTACCTCAGGACTCCTTAATTCGAGAAGGCGTTGAAACTATTATTGAAAAAGTTATTATAGACGAAGGCGAGCATTGCCTGGGATTTCGGGATGTGCCTGTCAATCCTGACGTTGTAGGCTCAGTGGCAAGAAAGACGATTCCTGTATTCAGACAAGTTTTCATTGGAAAGAGCAAAAATACAGAAAAAGGCGATGCCTTTGAAAGAAAGCTATTCTTAATTCGCCGTATTATTGACAGACGATTTAGAACTGAATACAAGCTAGACAGAAGCCAATACTATGTTCCTAGCTTTTCTTCTAGAACGATAGTTTATAAGGGAATGCTACTTGGTAATCAAGTTAAACCATTTTATCTGGACTTGAGTTCTCCCGATATGGAAAGCTCCTTTTGTCTGACGCACACTCGGTTTTCGACCAATACCTTTCCTACCTGGGATCTAGCTCATCCGTATCGATTGATTGCTCACAACGGTGAAATCAATACTCTACAGGGCAATATCAATTGGATGGCGGCAAGACAAATTGTAATGGAATCGCCTTATTACGGTCCTGAATTAAAAAGAATGCTTCCTATCATCATGGAAGGGCAAAGTGATACGGCAACCTTTGATACCGTTCTTGAGTTGCTTTGTATGGGTGGAAGAAGTCTACCTCATGCTGTGATGATGATGATTCCAGAAGCATGGTCAAAGAATGCAGCCATGGATCCAGATAGAAAAGCTTTTTATGAATACCATGCTACTCTCATGGAGCCCTGGGATGGTCCTGCGGCAATCGCTTTTTGTGATGGCAAGGTAATCGGTGCTACCCTAGATAGAAATGGTCTTCGTCCTGCTCGTTATAAAATTACGAAGGAAGATATTGTCATCTTAAGCTCTGAGGCTGGTGTTCTAAATACAGAGCCTGATATGGTTCTGAAACAAGATAGACTTCGTCCTGGAAGAATGCTTTTGATTGATCTAGAAAAAGGTCAAATCTTAGATGATGAAGAAATTAAACGTGAAATCAGCACACAAAAGCCTTATCGCAAATGGGTAGAAGAAAATATGGTTCGCTTGAATCAGTTGCCAGACGTAAAGGGAACCAAGAAAGAAGAGAACCACAATACGATCATTGAGTCCTTACGAGCATTTGGCTATAACACAGAAGATTTACTTATGACCATGAAGCCAATGGCTCTGAATGGGGAAGAGGCAACAGGCTCTATGGGTGTTGACGTGAGCTTACCGGTATTATCCGATAAACCACAGCCTTTGTTTCGTTACTTTAAACAAAACTTCGCACAGGTAACAAATCCTCCGATTGATCCGATTCGGGAAGAGCTAGTTATGGAGCTGACTACCTACATTGGACCGGAAGGAAATTTACTTGATGAAACTCCTGAACATTGCCATCGACTTGAATTGGAGCACCCGGTTTTAACAAACGATGAGCTAGAAAAGATAAAACAAATTCATCAGGGTGTTCTAAAAGCAATTACCTTTCCAATCTTGTTTGACCCTACAAAAAAACACGATATGCGACATTCCTTAGATAAGGTTTGTCAGAAGGTAGCAGATTCTGTTCGCGAAGGATACAATTTAATTATTATTTCCGATCGTGGTGTTTCCAAGGATAGGGCGGCTATTCCGAGTTTGCTTGCAGTATCTGGAATTCACCATTACTTGATTCGCTCTGGTCTAAGAACTAAGACTGGTTTGATTTTAGAATCAGGAGAACCTAGAGAGGTTGCTCATTTTGCTCTACTCTGTGGATATGGGGCTAATGCTGTTAATCCGTATCTAGCATTTGAAGCTTTAAATGATTCGATAAGAGAAGGTTTGTTTTCTGAAATTCCAGATTATAAAACTGCACAGAAAAATTTTATCAAATCCATTGGTAAAGGTCTGTTTAAAGTCTTTAGTAAAATGGGAATTTCAACTTTACAATCCTATTGTGGTGCGCAAATATTTGAAGCGATTGGTTTGGATTTAGAACTAGTCAGCACATACTTTACAGGCACTGCAACTCGTATTGGCGGATTGAGTTTAGAAATGCTCGAAGAAGAAACCGTTAGACGACATACAGATGCCTATGATCCGACATTTTTTCCAGGCGGTTTAGAGCCAGGGGGAGTTCATTATTACAGAAAGACCGGTGACCCGCATATTTTCAATGCCCTAACCATACATAAATTACAACATGCAACGTTGACTGGAGATTATAAGGTTTTCAAAGAATTTTCTAAATTAATTGATGAGCAACAAGAAAAGCAAATTACTCTTCGAAGTCTTTTTCAAATTGATGACAAAAAATGTAAGCCAATTCCGATTGAGGAAGTAGAATCTGTTTCTGAAATCGTAAGACGTTTCCAGACAGGAGCAATGAGCTTTGGTTCTATATCGCATGAAGCACATAGCACACTTGCCATTGCCATGAATAGAATAGGAGCAAAATCAAACACCGGTGAAGGTGGAGAAGATGAAGAACGATTTAAAACACTACCGAATGGAGATAGTATGCGATCGGCTATTAAACAAGTCGCATCTGCTCGCTTCGGGGTAACAACGAATTACCTCGTCAATGCTGATGACTTGCAAATCAAAATGGCACAGGGAGCAAAGCCGGGAGAAGGTGGTCAGTTACCGGGTCATAAAGTAGATAAGAATATTGCAAGACTACGTTATAGCACTCCAGGGGTTACTCTCATTTCGCCTCCACCGCACCATGACATTTATTCGATTGAAGATTTGAAACAATTGATCTTTGATTTAAAAAATGTAAATCCTAGATCTCGTGTAAGTGTGAAACTAGTTTCTGAAGTGGGTGTAGGAACAGTCGCGGCTGGTGTTGCTAAGGCACATGCGGATCATATCCTCATTAGTGGACATGACGGTGGAACAGGAGCGAGTCCTCTTTCATCTATTCACTATGCAGGGACTCCCTGGGAAATTGGACTTGCTGAGACACATCAAACATTAGTAATCAATGGACTACGTGATAGAGTTTACTTAGCCGTTGATGGTAAAATTATGACCGGCAAAGACGTAGTAATCGGTGCACTTCTAGGAGCAGAAGAATTTGGTTTTTCAACATCTGCACTTGTAACGATTGGTTGTGTGATGATGCGTAAATGTCATTTGAATACATGCCCGGTAGGAGTTGCAACACAGGATGCGCATTTAAGGACTAAGTTTACAGGAAAGCCTGAAAACGTTATTAACTTCATGCATTTTATCGCAGAAGAAGTCAGAGAGCTAATGGCTCAGATGGGATTTAGAACCTTTACGGAAATGATTGGTCAGGTTCAAATGATACGATTTGACAGACCACGTAATCATTGGAAGGCGCGAGGGCTAGATTTTTCAAAGGTTCTTGCAAAACCAAAGCCAGCACACTTTCCGACAGAGATGTATCGCACGAAAGAACAAAACCACGGACTAGAGCGGCAAATGGATAACGAGATCATTCGTCGATCTAGAGCCGCAATTGATTACAAACAAAAAGTAAAATTCGAAATGAAAATCATCAACTTGAATTTATCAGTAGGCACAATGCTCGCCGGAGAAATTGCTCGCAAGTATGGAGAGCTTGGACTTCCTGAGGATACGATTGATATTACGTTCAAAGGTAATGCAGGACAAAGTTTTGGAGCTTTCATTACGAATGGTGTAACGCTTAGACTCATTGGCGATTCGAATGACTATGTAGGTAAGGGACTTTGTGGGGGTAAAATAATAGTAGCCTCTCCGCCAAATGCCGCCTTTGATCCAACAGAAAATATTATTGTTGGAAATACATGCTTCTATGGTGCAACGAAAGGATCTGCTTTCATCAATGGATTTGGTGGGGAAAGATTTGCAGTTCGAAATTCTGGAGCAAAAATAGTTGTAGAAGGAATCGGAGATCATGGTTGTGAGTATATGACAGGTGGCTCTGTAATCATTCTAGGTAAGACAGGAAGAAATTTTGGAGCAGGTATGTCAGGTGGTATTGCATATGTTTGGGATCATGATGGAAAATTTGCACAGAATGTAAATATGCAAATGGTGGAACTCGAGAAGATGAATGACCCGGAAGAAGTGGCACAAGTCTTTAAGCTCATAACTCTTCATAAAGAATACACGAATTCAAAACGCGCAACGGCGATACTTTCAAACTGGAAAGTAGAAGTTGAAAAATTCGTAAAAGTAATGCCAACAGATTATAAAAAAGCTCTGCAAAAAATAAAAGAAGAAGCGGCTAATAACGTTAGTGCTCGGGAGGCGCGTCATGGGTAAACCTACAGGTTTCGTTGAATACAAAAGAGAAGGTCTCAAATACGAGCCCAAAGAAACTAGAATTCAGAATTATAAAGAATTCGAAAAACCTTTCGAAGAGAGTGTAGCTAAAATCCAGGCAGCAAGATGCATGGATTGCGGAATACCTTTTTGCCATGGAGATACAGGCTGTCCTGTAGATAATTTAATTCCAGAGTTCAATGATTTCATTTACAAAGGCAAATGGAAAGAAGCTGTTGAGAATCTTCATAGCACAAATAATTTTCCCGAATTTACGGGAAGACTTTGTCCTGCACCCTGCGAAGGAGCTTGCACAGTTGGTTTGATTGATAAGCCAGTTTCCATCAAGGCAATTGAGCGCACAATTATTGATAGAGCCTTTGAAGAAGGTTGGGTTGTGCCTAAGCCGTCAGAGTATCGATCTGGAAAAAAAATAGCTGTAGTAGGATCAGGTCCGGCAGGACTCGCGGCTGCCCAACAGTTGGCGCGAGCAGGACACGATGTAGTAGTGTTTGAAAAAGCGGATCGAGTAGGTGGATTGTTGCGTTATGGAATTCCTGATTTCAAAATGGAGAAGCACCTGATTGATCGTAGAGTAAAGCAAATGGAAGCCGAGGGAGTTGTTTTTAAAACAAACACTCATGTTGGCAAGGACATCACCGCAAAACAGCTATTAGCCGAATATGACAGTATAGTTCTTGCGATGGGTGCTGAGCGTCCAAGGGATTTAAATGTTCCCGGTAGAGAGTTGAAAGGTGTTTACTTCGCAATGGATTTTCTGACATTTAATAACAAGAAAGTTTCAGGGGATAATGGCGATTTCATTTCCGCGAAAGACAAGAACGTTATTGTGATTGGTGGTGGTGATACAGGCTCTGATTGTGTTGGAACATCTAATCGTCACGGCGCAAAGTCCGTTACACAAATTGAACTTTTTCCTGAACCACCGAAAGACCGTGATCCTTCTACACCCTGGCCTCTTTATCCAAAGATGCTTCGAACTTCATCTAGCCAAGAAGAAGGAAATGTAGTTAGAAAATGGTCGATCAATACTCTTGGATTTAGAAGTAACGACAAAGGGGAAGTAACCGCTATTCGAGGAAATGAAGTTCGATTCGAGAATGGTGGTTTTGAGCCTATTCCGGGAACTGAATTTGAATGGCCTGCTGATTTGGTTTTCTTAGCTATGGGATTTGTATCTCCTGTAAAAGAAGATTTAATTGCCCAGTTGCAAGAAGCGGGACTTGAGCTAGATAAAGCCGGAAATGTGAAAGCTAGCTTTGGAACAAGAGTAGGATCTTTTGCAACTACGATTCCAAAAGTTTATGCATGTGGTGACGTTAGACGCGGACAATCTTTAATTGTATGGGCAATTTCAGAAGGACGAAAGTGCGCAGACCAAGTCAATAAAGCATTGCATTCGTTGTAAAAAAGAAAGACAGGCGGAGAGACTAATGGTTGTCACCCGCCTGTATTCAAGCAGCTAGATAAATCGGTTTCTCTGAAAATTGATTTAAAGTCATAGCTTCAAAAATATGTCCTTCTTTGATTTCCTCTGACGCTTCCAAATCAGCAATCGTGCGAGCAATTTTTTTTATCTTATGAATCTTTCGAACTGAATTCTCGGGATAGTTTTGGATTTTTTGCCAGAGAATTTCAGCGTTCGGGTGAATTGGAAATATTTCCTTAAGGAAACGACCCTCGACTTGTCCGTTAAAAGAATATTCTGAATTTTTATATCTCTCTCTTTGAAGATTTCTTGCCTGCTCAATTGACGCATAGACTTCATTTAAATCAATATTTACAATGCTACGTTTGTCTTTTCTAAATGTATTTAATTTTACATTCAAATCAATTCTGTCTAGAAATGGTCCTGATATTTTTGAAAGGTATCTCTGCGATTTATTTTCAGGACAAATACAGGGTTTGAGGTTACTACCAAAGTATCCGCAGGGACAGGGATTCGTCGCGGCAATCAGTAGAAAAGAAGCAGGGTAGGTGAGATGGTAATTCACGCGGGAAATGGTAATTTTCCCTTCTTCTAAAGGCTCACGCAGTGCTTGTATGACTTGTGGTTTGAATTCACCGAGCTCATCTAGGAACAAAATACCATTATGCGCTAAAGTAATTTCTCCCATTCTTGTATCTCTTCCTCCACCGACAACCGAAATATCAGAGGCTGTATGATGGGGACTTCGGAATGGTCTTTTGACTTGTAGAGATTCTTCGGTTAATAACGGTTCTGCGTTGGACTTAATTCTTAGAATTTCAATGTATTCCTCTTCAGTTAAGGGAGATTGCAAGTCTGCGGCAAGACGGGCAATCATAGTTTTACCGGCGCCGGGATTTCCAATCATGAGCATATGGTGCTTACCCGCGATGGCTATGGCGATAGCACGCATGGCAAATGTCTGATCGTTATATAGCTGAATTTCTCCGAATAGAGGACGGTATTGTTCATATTTTTTGCCGTTCATCTCTTTTGGTTTATTGCCAGACACAATGCTCTCTAATTCTGAAAGGTGCGAAATGGTGTAAATATCTAAGCCTTCTAGGATCGTTGCTTCAAATCGATTTGCATAGGGAACAACGATGGAGGTAAATTTTTCTTTCTTTGCATTGAGTAATATATTGATTAGCCCACGCATTGGTTTTACAGTTCCATCTAGTCCGAGTTCACCTAAAAATAAACATTTTTCAGAATCGATTTTACAGTTTAATTGTTCACTTAAACGTAAAATCATAAACGCAATGAAAGATCAAACCAACTTCCATCTTTTCTGGCACCCGCCGGCGCGAGGTTAACAAGTATACTCTGCATGGGAAAAAAGAATCCGCTATTTTCAATTGCAATATGAACTCGCTCTGTAGATTCTTTGATACTTGCCGCGGCAAGACCTACAATGGTAAATCGTGGTATGCCCCTTTTAATATTTACTTCTACTCGAATTGTTTTAGTGCTAAGTCCGTCCAGGTTTGAGCTGAATGCGTAGCCCATGTTTGTAATCATTTGATTCTCCTAGATATATAGGTATGAATTTAATACTTATGTGCAGAGTTTGTTTAAAAAAAGAGAGAGTTCTAAAAAAAAATTTACAAATTTACACCTTTATAATAATTTTGAACTAACTGTGTAAATTATTGTTTTTTTTGTGCACAATTATTTTATTTTTTGCTCTAATTCATTTGGAGGAATTTTATGAATGATATACAATATTTTGGCATTATTGTTTTTAGTGAATTAATTATATTTGGATTAGTATTTGGCATAACATTTGGAAGAACCATGCTTTCAACTATAAATAGTAACCACAAAGTCAGCCTAGAGTGGGCTGCAGATTTAAAAGCTTTTCAGTTAGAAAGTCTAAAACTTCACATTGACAATCAAAAGCTACTTAAATTAATAGAACGAAATACCAGAGAATTACAAATTCAAAATAGTATGGTCTTAGAAAGAGTAGAAGGAAAAAGAAGGGGCAAAGGTTAATTACCCCTTAGTTTTAATTAATTAAACATCACTCAGCAAAGTTGCATTATTTAGATTTTTAACGCCACTTTTATCGATGAAAGTCGTCTCCCCACTTAAAGTAAGAGTAATACTGTTCGCCGATCCATTCATCCAACTCGCAATCCGATTGTAAATTGGATCAAAAGAAGTAAACTCATCAGTCTTCGTAGTATCTATATCACGATTAGCCTTATCAAAATTATCCTTATCCTTATCAGGAAAAAGAGTTCCATAGATTCCGCCGTTTACTTTTCCTCCAACTAAGATAATAAAATTTCCACGTCCATGATCTGTTCCCCCATCCCCGTTTGCCTTTAGCTGTCTTCCAAATTCTCCATAGAACATTAAAACAGAATTGGCTAAGACACTTGCTCCACCAGTTTGTTTGAATAGTGTATCAAAGGCTTTTCCCGTTCCAAATAGATCATCGAACTGGGGCTCTATATCAGTCTTTTGGTTTTTATGCGAGTCCCATCCTCCGTAGGCAAGAGAGGCTATTCGCATATTAAGCGCTGGGACTTGTAAAGCATCGTAAAGGTTCGCAATTTGTCTTCCAAAACCCGTGTCCTTTAAAACTAAACCAGTATTGCCTGTCTTAGCATAAAGATTTGCAATGTCGGTCGATTGAGGATTGGATGTAGATAATATAGTTTTAACGCTATCCGTTAGTCCTAGCAACTTGGAATGCTGAGATGTAAATTTTTTAAAGAGTGGATTGTTTGTATTCCAAGTTGTGTCTGCATTTCTTGCCTGTAAATAGGTTTGCATTGCTCGTGCTCGTTTGAATCTCAAATCTGTATTTGACTCAGTTCCTAAATCAGCAGTTCTAGTAAGTCCGAATTTTCTAGAATCGGAAAAGGAAACAGCTTTGTTGGTGGCTGACGAAGATGTGCTACAGAATTGTCTGAGTCCATAAGTCATCGAAAGTAGTCTAGGTGTGGAGGCTTGGCCCAGTGCATTGATTAATTGTCCACCCCAACCCTGAACCGAGGTTTGTAATGGGTTACTTGCATATAATCCTGTTTGGGCAACCATTAGAGAATTGGAATGGTCACGACTGGAAGAATGTTTTACATTGCAGATAATAGCGACTTTCCCCGCTTGGATTTGAGAAATCAGCCATCCATTATAACCTATGTTAGAACCAGAATCACCCTTTAAAACACCAAATGTCTGACCATCTAAATTAAATTCTTGATAGTCTTTTGAGTAAGCATTAACCCAAGAATTAGGGTTTGCGACTTCGGTGCCGCGACTAACTGTTTTTGTTCTATTGTTCCAATACTTATATCCGTAGCTTGTAGTGTCTGAACTAGGTTTTGGAACAATTAAATGTAGGAAGTCGGGACCACCTTCTAGCAGAACATGAATCAGAGTTTTGCCGGTTGCAGAAAGACTCGCTGCTTCTAGTTCGGCGGTAATTTTTAGTTTGTCGCTAAGGGATAAACCAGCAGTAGCGAGTGCTGCATATTTTAAAAATTGTTTACGAGAAATCATATTATTTACCTACCTGAATAAAGTTATAGGGAGTTGCTAAAATAAAGTCAATGGCTGCTCCTACTCGATCGTTATCGTTGTTTAAATCTGTCGTGGATGCGCCTGTTTTGAAAAGAGTAGTTCCTGCTGCATTATTAATTAAAGTTGCCGCCGAACCAGTAGTAACCGCAGACTCAGCTGTAATATTGTCTTTGGTTGCACATGCGGATACATCTACGTTACCGCAAAGCATGTAATTCAAATCTCTACCACTAGAAAGTATCGAAACTAAATGTGCTCTTTCGAGTGAGCCATAATAGGAATAAGTGGCATCTCCTAAAATTCTTCTCCAAAGAAATTTTGCAATATCCTCTGCTGCTATATCTGCTGCTTTAGGAAGGAAAGTTCTATAATCTTTAATTCTTACAATGGCACTACCATTCCAGTATCCAGTTTGACCAAATTGACCGGACACTGCACTGTTACTCGCATTTCTAAATACATCATCCGTATTGGACGCTTCGAGTCCGGTCTGTCCACCGAATACATCATGGTCTGGTCTGAAAGGATTTATATTTTCAGAGGTGATTTCCCAATCGTATCGAACAATTCCATAGGAGAGTTCTGCATTCGAAAGAACAGTGGTATTTGCATTGGTTAGGGTTCTATCGACGGTAGATACATATTTGACTCTAGTCGTATTATGAAACATACTCGAAATTGCATACTTGCGGATAAACTCGATTAGGTTCTTTGTAGACATGCTACTCCAGAGTGCTTGAATATTGGCTATTTTTGTATTTATATCCGCTGCGGTTCCGATCAAAGGATTTGAGGCATCTAGATTTTCGTCTGCTAATCCTGCTATAATAATTAGCGGCAAACTGTTCTTACTCTCTGGATGATTGATCGAAATTTTGGCAAGACTTTTGATTCTGGCTTCAGCCGTTGCACCTGTGTTATTCTGTGAATAAATTGTAAGGTTGCCGGAACAATGCTTTGTAGTTCCAAACGTTGCTAAATCGGAAAAAGAATCGTTTCCTAATTGAACAACCTGAATGTCGGAAAGTGCTCGTGCAGTTTGAGGAATCGTAATCTGTTCATGATTATTAAAGGATTCTGGATTTCCTGTTGGAATTTCATCCTTTTTATCTAGACCACTTCTATCTATGCCAACTCCTAAAATTCCAAAATAGAGTTGATGGTATTCGCGGGCAAAATCTTCATTACCCGAAAAAATACTTCCAACGCATTGATTCTTTTTGTGATTGTATTGAGTGGCAACGGGAGCTGATAATGCGATGTTTGCTAAAACATCTTCGTAGCCAATACCGTCTCTAAAACTCCTAGCCAATTCATTTGCGATTCCATCGTAGTGACGAAACATTTGGACGTCAGTTACGTTTTTATCCTGGTTTAGCGCTAAATGGTAATTTGTCTCGAAATAGGCAATCTTTTGACGAAATGGATTGAGACCTCTTGTTGGCACAGCCTGTGCGAATGTGCGAGCGGGTGAACTGTTCCAGGGAATATATTTTTGATCAAAATCAGATCTACTTGTTGCAGGTCCCGTTGTCCCATAAATATTGGAGAGTCTAGATAAAGATCCATCTGCGGGGTTAATGGATATATTGCCGCCGCTTGCTGCATTGGCTAATTTAGAATTAACCGTCCACATACCAAGCATCTCAACAATAGCTGCAGAGGGTTCCATATTTGCCCAAGCTGAAATGTCTGCATCGGAGGCACCGCCACCGTAAGCAAAAACTCTCAGAACATCACGAACAGCTTGCTCATTCCATTGACCCGAACCGGTGCCCTTAGAGACTGCACCGGTAAATCCTGTGTAAACCGCTGGAGTATCGTTAGCACCTGACTGACTAATGGCTTCAATAAACACTCCTGGTCTGCCAGGCTTTGTGACAAGTCTCCAAATGGCAGCAGCTGTTAATAACTTGTTCCGGTCTTTGCAACTTGTTAGCTGTCCACATTTTACAATATTGCAATTTCCAATGAACAGAGTCGAGATGGAAGCAATCAAAAAGGATAGAAATATTCTTGTATATAGAATTTTATTGTACATAGTGCCTCTTACCAAAAGGTACAATAAAAATGCGTTTTCTTTCTGACAAGCCTTTAATTAAAACTAATAGAAATTAAGAGTAGTCTTTAGTTTTTAATTCGATTCTTCTTCATAGTTAAAATCTTCTTCCCCATATTTTTCTTCTGTTCGAATGTCTGGTTGCGTTTTTAATTTATACACAAGCATTGCAGAAATGACAATTGTATTAAACATTGTAAAAGGAAAGGCAATCTGGTGATGCATTCCATATACGGAGAGATTAGCCGCTATGCAAGCAAGACCTATTCCGATTAGAACGCAAGTCTCTTGGGAGAAGAAGCGAACTATAAAGCTATCTGGCTCGGCATATTTTTTGCTACCAAGGAAAGCGTCTACCAAAGGCGCATAACCAAAATAAGCCGCTATGAACAATAAACAGGATTGAAAAAAATAATTCCCAATTTCGTTCGTAAAATGCGGAGAGCCTACTAGTCCACCTAAAAGAGACCAACCATAGGCAATCAAGCTAAAAGCGAGAAAGGCAATTAAGCCTTCCTGCATGTTTCCATTAGCCTCAAGGATGTTTAACATCTCTTTTGGGATTAGTTTTTGAAAGTCAATCAATTCAGAGCGATCAAATTGATCTCTTTCCAAATCACTAAAAAGCTGAATATAATATCTCAATAGAGCCAGTAAGATAAAACAAATAACAAAGAAAATTAAATAGAGTATAAATTCCATTAGTGTCTAAAATGCCTCATGCCTGTGAATACCATAATTAATCCATGCTCATTCGCTGCTTTAATCACTTCTTCGTCTCTGATACTTCCGCCCGGCTGAATAATGGCACGAGCGCCCACTTTTGCGATAGCATCGATTCCATCTCTGAATGGAAAAAATGCGTCACTTCCTACATAGGAGCCTGCAAGAGACAAATTAGACTTAGCCGCTTTTGATGCTCCAAGTTCCACTGAATCCACTCTAGACATTTGCCCGGCTCCAATTCCAAGAGTTGAATTTTTATCTGTATAAACAATTGCATTTGATTTAATGAATTTAACAACACTCCATGCAAAGAATAAACCTTTTAAATCTTCGTCTGTAGGTTGCTTTTTTGTTACTATTTTAAAATCGCTCGGGCTGATGATATCGTAGTCACGGTCTTGAACTAATATTCCATGATGAACCGGACGTAAATCCATTTCTCCTAACGCTTCTTTGAAACTTTTAATTTCAATCAGTCTAATGTTAGGCTTTTTGTTAAATATTTCTTTTGCTTCGAAAGTAAAATTTTCAGCTATCACACCTTCTACAAAATTTTCCGTAATCTTACTCGCCAACTCGCTATTTACCTCACCGCTAACACCGATTACACCACCGAAAGCAGAAATAGGATCTGTTCGAACAGCCAATTTAAAAGATTCTAATGCAGTATCAGCGTAAGCAATGCCGCAAGGATTTAGATGTTTGATAATCGAGACTGTATTATGTGGAAGCAAAGCCGCAATATGAAAAGCTGCATCAAAATCTAACATATTATTGAAAGAAAGTTCTTTGCCTTGCAAAGGAGAAAATTCATTTTTTAAAAGCACAGGCTCATAGAAGGCAGCCTTCTGATGAGGGTTTTCGCCATAACGCAAATTCTGTTTTTTCTTAAATGCAAAAGTAATCTTGTCTGGAAATTTTTCACCCGTGCGACGAACGAGATAATTGGAAATACTCGAATCATACATAGCTGTTACAGAAAAAGCTTTTATGGCAAGCGAATAAGAAGTGTCTACCGAAACAAAGCCGTTATTTTTTTCCATCTCGGACTCTACAAGCGCATAATCCGAAATTTCGGTTACTACCACAGTGTGCTTATAATTCTTAGAACCACTACGAAGCATGGAAGGTCCGCCTATATCAATATTTTCAATGGCATCTTCGAGACTAACGTTTGGTTTCTTAATTGTTTCTACGAATGGATATAAATTTACAATTACAAGGTCAATAGAAGGAATATTGTGATTAGCCAGATCCTCTTTGTGTCCTGGCATATCTGGATTACCCAGAAGCCCCCCATGAATTTTTGGGTGAAGTGTCTTTACGCGACCGGAAAGAATTTCGGGTGAGCCAGTGTATTCTTCTACAGGGATTGCCTTGATACCATTTTGGGATAAGGTAGAAAGTGTCCCTCCGGTAGATAAAATTTCTACACCTTTAGAGTTTAGAAATTTTGCAAATTCTATGAGCCCGGTTTTATCGCTCACCGAAATGAGCGCTCTTTGAATCTTTATCATGATTACTCTCTTATAATTACTTTTCTGCCTTGCACATCTAATCTATCGGTTAAAAAGTATTCTACCGAAAGAGGCAGTATCTTATGTTCTTCTGCATGTATCTTTGCAGTCAAATCACTTTCCATACTATTCGGCAAGATTTCCACAATTGATTGCAAAATTATTGCCCCCGAATCAATTCCTTCTTCCACAAAATGCGTTGTGCATCCCGTAAATCGAACTCCGTAAGCGATGGCTTGTTCTATTGCTTTTAGTCCTTTAAAGGAAGGCAAAAGCGATGGATGAATGTTTATAATTCGATTCACAAACCGATTGATAATCGCGGTAGGTAGAATTCTCATATAGCCGGCTGCCACAATTAGACTAGGTGAAAGTGCGACTAAAAGCTTTTCCATTTCCAAGTGAAATTTTTCTTTCTCTTGTCTGTATTTTTCAAATGGAATAATATAGACTGGGATTCCAAATTCTTTTGCCAGTTCAAGAGCGCCTGCATTGCTGTTGTCAGAAATAAGCCCTGAAATTTCCACTTCGAGTTTTCTTGCCCGAATATGTTCTACTACTGCTTTAAAGTTCGAGCCTTTTCCCGAACATAAAAAAACTATTTTCTTCTGCATGGTTTACTTATTTTAAAAACTAACCTAGTAGGCAATTAGGAAAAATATTTGCCACAGAGGCACTGAGGCACAGAGGGTGGGATTAAGATGTCATTCCCATGCGAAGGCGCTGGTCGCGAATACTTGGAGTGAAGGGTGGATTTCTGTCGGGAATCTCAATACCTGCCTAGTAATCGTTGTCATACTAAAACTAATAAAGAATTGAAATAGAAAAAAATTAGACTAGCTTAGAAGTATGAGTTCTAGTTTTTTAGAAATTTCCAATATCCAACGAACAAAAATCACAGTTGATGTTGATTCAAGTCTTATAATACGAAGCTACTTCGTTTAAGTTTTCTGAGATTTTTAAAAGGTTTTCCATTTTTAAACTTAATTCTTCTGTGAGGGAAGATTGACTTAATATATTCATTGTGATTTCACTGACGGCAGCATGAATTTCTAGGATTCCTTCTTTCTCTTCTAAGGAGGCTGTGCGAACCAGTTCTGATATCTTGCGAATATTTTCATAATCTTTTAGAGTAGAACGGTTTAATTCTGCTAGCGAATAAAAGAAATTATCCACATCCTTTAAGTGAGATTTAACACCTTCTAAGTGAGAGGTGATTTCCTTCACTGAC
This sequence comes from Leptospiraceae bacterium, assembly GCA_016708435.1. Taxonomy (NCBI): domain Bacteria; kingdom Pseudomonadati; phylum Spirochaetota; class Leptospiria; order Leptospirales; family Leptospiraceae; species Leptospiraceae bacterium. Next base: position 186,592 of record JADJFV010000003.1, read on the forward strand.
TCAATACTTTTGGTAGTTGTGACGATTCCAGAAGAAGCAGAAACCTGATTAGACTCGATTAGAATTTTAATTTCTCCGATACTTCTATTTGTTTGTGCTGCGAGTTTTGCAATCTCTTCGGCGACTACGGCAAATCCTTTCCCTGCTTCTCCTGCTCTTGCAGCTTCGATGGCTGCATTTAAAGAAAGAAGATTGATTTGCTTTGAGATTGCGATAATAATCGCGAGAAATTTTTGCATTTCAATTGAACTACGATGAATTTTTTCAATTTCTTCACTTGTGTTTTGTAAGGAAGACTGTCCGATTTTTGCAACTTCAGAAATTTTATCCATATTACGCAGAGATTCAATCATCTGTTTACTAACGTTTGTAATCATTTCTCCGAGTGATTGCATACTTTTATGTAAATTCTGAATATCTAGATTTTGAGTTCCAATTTGTTCTGCTACCATTTCGAAGCTGTCTACAACATGTTTTATAGCAGCAGCAATTTCTTCCGAAGAGGCAGCACTTGTCCTTGCAGAATCAGCACCCTCTGTAGAAATTTTCTGTAAGCTGTTAGAAATATTCGAAAGGTTTTCGCATGATTTCTTTATATTAGAGGCAGTTTCGAGCATATTACTATTCATTCTAGAGAGGGAAATAGGGATTAGCCCCAGTTCATCTTGTCGCTTAATATCAATTTCTACACTTAAGTTTCCTTTTCCCATTTCAGTGGTGATATAAGTTATTTTTTCTATAAACAGCAAAATGTTTCCTGCAAAAAGATAAGTTCCTATTAAAAATAGAATAGACAGAATGAGACCAACGCCTATTAGCCAGTAGAAGATATTCTTAATTTCTTGTATAAACCTAGTTCTTGGAATATTAACACTAACCATCCATACTAGATCTGAGTTTTTGAAATGGATTGGCATAGCGTAGGTTAATACCGTTTGTTTGGTGCTACCAGATTCCCGTAAGAGATGAGCTTCTTTTTTATTTCTAATGATCTCAATTATTTCTTTAGAGTTAGTAGTTTCTTCAATTGGTAAACCAATATGTTCTTCTTTTTTTGCACTTATGACTCTGCCTTTTTCACTATAAACAACAATATACGTATCTTCTAGGTTCATAGATTTGATATATTCCTGAATTCCACTCAAAGCAAGATCAATGCCTACAACTCCTATGAATTTTCCATTATTATCTGCAACGGGAGAAGTGAGGCTAATCATGAATACACTTTCTTTGCGACTTTTGATTTCATATTTATATGGCTCTGTGATAAAGGGTTTTAAGTTTTTCTTAGGATAATGATAATATTGCGTTGTTTGATTATCCTCTTCAAAACTATGATTTGGTTCTACTTGTAAATTTCCCTCTTTAGCCTTTGTCCAATAGGGAATAAATCGCCCATTCCTATCGTGATCCTGGCTTGCTGCATATTGAAATTCACCGTCTCTTCCATCATAAAGATAAGGTTCGAAAATTCCATACGTAGCAATGTATTCTTCATTTTCTACTTTCATTTTGCGAATAATAGCATTAAACCCCTCTCTATCTGGGCGAGTTTTACTTAAAGCATTTGATAGGGTTTGTATTTTGCTTACTGGAACTTCTATGTATTTTTCTAGCTCTTTAGCAACTTCTTTGGAAGTCTTATTTGCCAATTCTAACGAATGTGATTCGACAAAAAGATAAACTCTGTATCCAACAATTGCAGATAAGGATAGGATAAATATAATACCGGAAATTCCGACAGCAGTTAAAACTTTGTTTCTTAAACTTAGTTGC